>JAYUMN010000088.1:0-6032 GCA_043762595.1 Frankiales bacterium | reverse complement strand
CGGCGAAGGCGCGCTGCGGCTTGCGATGGTTGCCGTCAACGACACGGCCACCCAGCGGCTTGTCGCGAACCGGCACGGCACCGGTCAGTCGACGCTCGACGCAATCATGCGGGCCACCAACGTGCTGCTGGCGGGGACCACCGTCGTCGTCGCGGGCTATGGCTGGTGCGGCAGCGGGATCGCCGCGCGGGCAAGGGGTCTGGGCGCGCACGTCGTCGTCACTGAGGTCGATCCGAGCCGGGCGCTCGAGGCGGTACTCGACGGGCACCGGGTCCTGCCGATGGAGCTCGCCGCCAGGATCGGTGAGGTGTTCGTCACCGCAACCGGCAACCGAGACGTGCTCCGGCCGGAGCATTTCGCCTGCATGCGCGACGGGGCGGTGCTGGCCAACGCGGGGCACTTCGACGTCGAAGTCGATGTCGTCGGGCTGGCCGCCGCAGCGGTCGAGGTGACGCGCGTGCGACCGCACGTCGACGAACACGTCCTGCCGGACGGCCGTCGGTTGCTGCTGCTCGCCGAGGGTCGCCTCGCCAATCTCGGCGCCGCGGAGGGGCACCCAGCCGCGGTGATGGACATGAGCTTCGCGGTCCAGGCGCTCACCGTGGAGTGGCTCGTCAACGAGCAGTTGCCGCCTGGGGTGCACGAGGTGCCGGCCGGTATCGACGCTGAGGTCGCCCGCACCAAACTGGCGGCCCTCGGGGTGGAGCTCGATGCGCTCACCGACGACCAGGACCGCTATCTGTCGAGCTGGCAGGCCTGAGCCGGAACATGGCTGTGCGTCGGTGGGTTTGCACCGGCATGACACGCCCCACCGCCAGGACCTGGCTCGTTACCGGCGCCTCGCGCGGCCTCGGCCGCGCCTTCGCCGAGGTCGCCCTCGAAGCCGGTGATGCGGTTGTCGCGACCGCCCGCAACGCCGAGCAGCTTGACGATCTCGTCGCTGCGCATCCCGACCGCGCGTTGGCGCTCGCTCTCGACGTCACCGACCGCGAGCAGGTGCACGCCGTTATCAACGAGGCGACCGGCTTTCGCGGCCGGCTCGACGTGCTCGTGAACAACGCCGGCTACGGGCTGGCCGGTGGCGTCGAAGAGGCGAGCGAGCAGCAGGTGCGCGACCAGTTCGAGGTCAACGTCTTCGGCGCGCTGTGGTGCACCCAGGCGGTGTTGCCCGGCATGCGGGCGCAGGGTGCCGGACACATCTTCCAGATCTCCAGCATCGGCGGCGTCGCCGGCTTCCTCAACACCGGCATCTACCACGCCAGCAAATGGGCGCTGGAGGGATTCTCCGAGTCGCTCGCCCAGGAGGTCGAGCCGTTCGGCATCGGCGTGACGATCGTTGAGCCCGGCCCGTTCCGCACCGACTGGAACGGCGACAGCATGACCCGGGCAACCCCTCTGTCGGCGTACGACGGGATCCTCGGCGACCGGCGCGAGGCGATGTCCGGAGCGCAGGCCCGGACCCAGGCCGGCGACCCGCGGCGGGCCGGCGAGGCCCTGCTGCAGGTGCTCGCCAGCGACACTCCGCCGCGTCGGCTGCTGCTCGGCAAGCTGGCCGCCGAGGTGGGTCCTGCGACCTATCAGGCGCGCCTGACCGAGTGGGCTGCCTGGGACGCAGTCGCCCGCAGCGCCGACTTCGACGACTAAGCCCCGATGCCGGCGGGCGTCTACCGGCTGGCCGACGGCGCGTTAGAGCGGTTCACCTGCGCTCCCGGCCCGGCCGGCTGGCGCTACGTCAGCGACCGGCTCGACCTCACCGTCGACGATCGCTGGGTGGTCGTGCGACTCGTCGTCGCCCGCGTCGGGTGGCAGCTGCGCGGTGGCGTGGTGGGACCCGACGTCATCTGGCGGCGCGGTGAGCAGGCGTTGTCGGTCCGCGCTGACGGCTTCACCGGCCCCAGCCCGGCGTACGACGTGGCCGTGGCCCGCCAGCTCGGGCTCGGGATCGGGCAGACCCGCCGGCGCCGGCTGGTCGAGGTGACCGAACCGGTCGCGGCCACCCGGACTGTCGAGGTGCAGTGGGCGCGGCGGGCCGATGCGCTCGGCACCGAGCGGTACGAGGTCGACGACCTGTCCACGGGCGACCGCCGGGTCGTGCACCTGCTCGGCGACGTGGTGGTGGACCGGCTGGACGACCTTGACACGCCTCCGTCCGGGTTGGCGACGCTGGACGTGCAACCCTGACACGACCATGCTAAGGTTTGGATACAATGCCGATCCTGACGATCCACGAGGCAGCGACGACCACCGGCTGGTCGGCGCGGATGCTGCGTTACGTGGAGCAGCTCGGCCTGGTCGAGGCGGCCCGCTCGAAGGGCGGCTACCGGCTCTACGGGCCGGCGCAGCTGCAGCGCCTCCGCACGTTGCGCGACCTGCTCGAACGGCACGGCGTCGAGCTCGGTGACGTCGGTTTCGCGCTCCGGCTGCGCCGCGAGCCCGAGCTGGCGATGGTGCTGGACGAGTGGTTCAGCGCCGCCCCACGACCGCCGGAGGGCGTGCCGGACTCGGACTGGCTCGCCTTCGAGCAGGACAAGCACAACGCCCTGCTGCACAGCGGCGCCCCCACAACACCCACGAATGTCCCGATCCCCACGAACGGAGCAACGTCATGACGACATCGCAGGATTTCAAGGTCAAGGATCTGTCCCTGGCCGAGTTCGGCCGCAAGGAGATCCGGCTGGCCGAGCACGAGATGCCCGGCCTGATGGCGATGCGCGAGGAGTTCGGGCGGAGCAAGCCGCTTACCGGCGCACGGATCACCGGCTCGCTGCACATGACTATCCAGACCGCCGTTCTCATCGAGACGCTCGTCGAGCTTGGCGCGCAGGTCCGCTGGGTCAGCTGCAACATCTTCTCCACCCAGGACCACGCCGCGGCTGCTGTCGCCGTCGGGCCGACCGGAACCGTCGAAGCCCCTGCAGGCGTACCGGTCTTCGCCTGGAAGGGTGAGACCCTGCCGGAGTACTGGTGGTGCACCGAGCAGGTTGTCCAGTGGCCGGACGGCGCGGGCCCCAACATGATTCTTGACGATGGCGGCGACGTCACCCTGCTGGTCCACAAGGGTGTGCAGTTCGAGGCCGCCGGCGTCGTCCCGCCGACCAGTGAGGATGACTCCGAGGAGTACGCCGTCATCCTGGACACGCTGCGCCGCTCGCTGACCGCAGATTCGCAGCGGTTCACCAGGATCGCCGCCGGCATCAAGGGCGTCACCGAGGAGACCACCACCGGTGTGATGCGGCTGTATGAGTTCGCCAAGGCCGGCACACTGCTGTTCCCGGCGATCAACGTCAACGACAGCGTGACGAAGTCCAAGTTCGACAACCTCTACGGCTGTCGGCACTCCCTCGTCGACGGGATCTTCCGCGCCACCGACGTGATGCTTGCCGGCAAGACTGCGGTCGTTTGCGGCTACGGCGATGTCGGCAAGGGCTCCGCCGAGTCACTGCGCGCCCAGGGCGCCCGCGTCATCGTCACCGAGATCGACCCGATCTGCGCGCTGCAGGCCGCGATGGAGGGCTTCCAGGTGGCTCGCCTCGACGACGTCATCGAGCAGGCCGACGTGATCATCACGGCTACCGGCAACAAGGACATCGTCATGGTCCCCGACATGGAGCGGATGAAGCACAACGCGATCCTGGGCAACATCGGCCACTTCGACAACGAGATTGACGTGGTCGGCCTCACCCGGACCGCGGGTATCCAGCGCAACAACATCAAGCCCCAGGTCGACGAGTGGATTTTCCCCGACGGGCACTCGATCATCCTGCTGTCCGAGGGACGCCTGCTCAACCTCGGCAACGCGACCGGTCACCCGTCGTTCGTGATGAGCAACTCCTTCACCAACCAGACGATCGCTCAGATCGAGCTGTGGACCAAGAATGACGACTACGAGACCCAGGTCTACGTGCTACCCAAGCACCTGGACGAGAAGGTCGCCCGCCTGCACCTGGCGGCGCTCAATGTGCAGCTGACCGAGCTTCGCAAGGACCAGGCCGAGTACATCGGCGTCGACGTCAACGGGCCATACAAGGCCGACGCCTACCGCTACTAGGCAACGCCTGACTCGGCCCGGTCCCCTCGGGGGCCGGGCCGTTTGGCGTGCGGCATCGCCCGAGTTGCGTCAGCCCGCGCTGACTCCGCGTAGCGCTGACGTCGCGTCCGCCGCGCGGGTTCGGCCGAGGACCACATCAGCAGGCGAAGACCTCGGACTGGCCGCTGAGCGTGGCGTCGGGCCAGCAACGGCTGAAGCGGGCCCGCTGGCCTGCCCGTGTGGCAGGTCACCCCGGTGGAGTAAAGCCCCCGGACCCGGCAGGCTGCTGCGCGGTGGTCGCCGGTTCGACCGGCCGCGGGACCTCGGCCGGCTGGACGGGCTGGACGGCTGGGAACGCGGGCCACGTCGGCTGCCCCGGCGAGCTGGGCGCGCCGAGGCGGAGTTCTTCGCGCCGCCGACGTTCGGCGAGCACGGCCGTCAGGTAGGCCCAGCCCGGCGTCCCGGGTGGTGGGGGAGGGCTGATGACCGACGAGACGGCCGACACCAGGCGGGCACCGAGGTTCTCGCGGGCAGCGTCGGTGAGTTCGGCTGAGCGGGCTAGGAACGAGCGGACGGACAACGCGAGGCCATCGGGGAGACCGGCCAACTCAAGACCAGCCGCCCAGCTGGCCAGGGGCGGTGGCATCGCCGCGACTACGCCGCCGCGGACCGGGACGCGCTCCTGAAGGACCAGGGTGCCGGCCAGCACGTCTCCGATCCGCTTGCTCGCCGGGTTGAGCAGCGAGCAGCCGACGGCGCCGAGGAAGAACGTGACACCGGGCCGTTCGATGAACATCCCGGCCAGGCCACGGACCAGGGCCTGGCGGAACCCGATCGGTCCACCGTCGTCCCGGACGACCCGCAGCCCCATCGCCGCCTTGCCGGGGGTGCGGCCCCGCCACAACGATTCGCTCGTGATCGGATAGCCAGCCAGGACGACGAACACCACGACGATCTGCAACGACCCGGTCACGGCGTTGTTGACACTCGGGGCGGCTGCTCTGAGCAGCACCTCCAACGTGACCAGCAACGCGGATTGGACGGCGAGGTCGATCAGCCCGGCGACGAGGCGCGAGGGCAGTCGGGCCGGCCGCAGATCGAGGGCGACCGCCTCACCGGTGACGAGCTGCGACACCTGACCTCCTTGATGGCCCGGCGGCGCCAGGTCGACCGTCTTAGTCTTGCCGACGTGGACCTCGACGCGTACGTCGCCGCGCACTCCGGTGACTGGGCTCGTCTGGAGAAGCTGCTGGCCAAGGCCCGCCGGGCGCGCTCCCTGCACGGTGGCGAGGTCGATGAGCTCGTCGATCTCTATCAGCGGACGGCCACCCACCTGTCGGTGTTGCAGAGTGCCGGCAACGATCCGCCGTTGGTCGGGCGGTTGTCGTCCCTCATCGCTCGCGCGAGGAGTGTCGTCGCCGGCACTCGCCAGCCGGCCTGGCGGGACGCCGCGCGCTTTCTCACAATCGATCTGCCGACGGTGCTGTACCGAGCCCGCTGGTGGTGGCTGGGAGCGGCGCTTGCTTCGGTGTTGGTCGCCTTCGCTGCGGGCGTGTGGTTCGCCACCCACCCCGAGGTGCAATCTGCCTTGGTCGACCCCGAGACCGTCGACCGGTTGGTCAATCATGATTTCGCGGCGTACTACCGGTCTGCCCCGGCGCAGGACTTCGCGGCCAAGGTGTTCACCAACAACGCCCAGATCGCTGCAGCGGCAATCCTGTTCGGGGTGCTGCTGGGCCTGCCGGTTATCTACCTGCTCCTGCAGAACGCCCTCAACGTGGGCTTCGCCGGCGGGCTGCTCGCAGCGAACCACCGAACCGGGTTGTTCTTCTCACTGATCCTGCCGCACGGGATGCTCGAGTTGACAGCCGTCTTCGTGGCCAGCGGCCTTGGACTCAAGCTTGGCTGGACCGTCATCGACCCGGGCCGACGGACCCGCACCACGGCCCTTGCCGAGGAGGGTCGGACATTGATCACAGGTGCGATTGGGATGGCGCTGGTGTTG
>JAYUMN010000087.1:0-1661 GCA_043762595.1 Frankiales bacterium | reverse complement strand
GCAGCTGAGGCAGGGCAGCGCCAGCAGGGGTGGCTCGGGTGTGCTCGTCGAGACTTTGCTTGGCGCCGTCGGCGCGCTGGTCGTGCTCATCTTCGTTTTCGGTTCGTTCATCGCGGTTGTCCCGTTGGTGGTCGCGCTGGTCTCCATCCTCACGACCTTCCTGCTGGTGACCGCCCTGACCACCTTCGTCGAGGTCTCGTTCATCGTGCAGTTCCTGGTCTCACTGATCGGCCTAGGCGTCGCGATCGACTATTCGCTGCTGGTCGTGACCCGCTGGCGGGAGGAACGCGATCGTGGTCGTGATAACGACGATTCCGTCCGGGTCGCGATGCAAACCGCCGGCCACTCGGTGCTGTTCTCCGGGATCACCGTGGCTGTTGGGCTGTTCGCACTGGTCGTGCTGCCGGTGCCGTTCCTGCGCTCGGTGGGCTACGGCGGTGTGCTGATCCCGCTGGTCAGCGTCGCGGTCAGCTGCACGCTGCTGCCGGTCGTGCTATCCAAATGCGGCCGCTTCCTGGACCGGCCCCGGATCGGTAAGAGCACCGCTGCCTCCCGCCCCTGGTCGGCCTGGGCCCGGCTGGTCGTGCGTCGTCGCTGGGTAGCTACCGGCGTTGCCGGCCTGATCTTGGCCGCGCTGGTTGTCCCTGCCCTGTCGCTGCGCGTCGGCAGCCCGACCTCGGCTTCGCTGGCCAGCTCCGGCCCGGCCTTTGAGGGCCTCGCCCTGCTCCACGACGCCGGTATCCCGACCGGTGTGATGACCCCGGTCGAGGTGCTCACCACCCCGGACAAAGCCGATGCGGTCATTGCCGCAACCGCGACGTTGCCCGGTGTCCGCGGGGCCGTGCTGACCGGCGCCAAGAACAGCAGCGCCGTCGTGGATGTCCTACCGGTCAAAGAGACCAGCGCGCCCCCGGGCATCAACCTGATCGAGGTCATCACCAAGGCCCTGCCCGCAGGCAACCTGGTCGGCGGGGACGGCGCCGAGTCCAAGGCGTTCAACCACGCCGTCTACGGCTCGTTCCCTCTGATGCTGACGTTGATCGTCATCGTGACCTTCCTGCTGCTGGTCAGGGCGTTCCGCTCGATCCTGCTGCCGCTCAAGGCAGTCCTACTCAACCTGATCAGCGTCGGTGCGACGTACGGCGTGCTGACCCTGGTGTGGCAGCAAGGTCACGGGTCGCAGGCCGTTTGGGGTATTTCAGCCACTGGAGCGATCACCAACTTCGTGCCGTTGATGGTCTTTGCGTTCCTGTTCGGCCTGTCGATGGACTACGAGGTGTTCATCTTGGCCCGAATGCGCGAGGAGTACGACGCGACTGGCTCCACCCCGCGGGCCGTTGTTGAGGGACTGGCCCGCACCGGGCGGCTAGTCACCAGCGCTGCGCTAATCTTGTTCTTGTCGTTCCTCGCGCTGTCCCAGGCGCCGAGCACCGACATCAAGATCTTCGCGACTGGGCTCGGTGCCGGGATCCTGCTCGACGCCACCGTGGTGCGCGCCTTGCTCGTCCCCGCGCTGATCTCGCTGTTGGGCAAGTACAACTGGTGGCTGCCTGACGGCGTTGCCCGGCTGCTGCGCGTCGAGCCGAGCCCGCTGCGCGACGAGACTGTCCTGCCGACCGTGCCGCCTCTGCCGAACCGCGAGCCAGTCCCAGTCGGCTGAA
>JAYUMN010000086.1:0-1812 GCA_043762595.1 Frankiales bacterium | reverse complement strand
AGGGCATCGTCGCCGGGCGACTGCTTGCCGACGGGTGGCCTCAGCAGGAATCAGACGTCTTGGACGGCGACTTCCTGGTGGCTGATGGAGACTCCGTCGATCAGTGGGTCGCGCGCTACCGGGAGGTGTGTGTCGTGTCCCGAAGCATTGCCGCTGCCAAGGAACTCGACGATGTTTGCGCCCGCCCTGGCGTCATCGACTGCAACGTGCGCTGGGTGCTACTGCACCTGATCGAGGAAACAGCCCGGCACGCCGGACACGCAGACATCATCCGAGAGACCCTCGATGGGAGCCGGGGCCACTAGAAACGGCGCCTGCCTGGCCGTTCATACCGGCGACACGCCATCTGCAGAGAGTCCGGTAACCGGACGAGAAGCGGACGCCATCGCCGTGCTCGTTGATCTCCGACTGGTCGTCGCCGGATCTTCCAACACAGAGGATCGGCTATTGGATGGTGCTTGTGAGGGCGTCGAGCAGCTTGCGTTCTACTGCGTCGGTGAGGCCGGCGCCGTGCGGCCCGGGTTCGGGGCGCGCCAGCTCCCAGGTGAGGGTGTCGGTGAGTGTCTGTTCGAGGGGACGGCTCACGAGGCCAGCAGCTCGGGCGCGTGTGTTGTCACGGGCGTTCATGCCGTACGACTCACGGTCGTCGAGCCACAGGGGCAGCGATCTCGGCCCACTCCAGCTGCGCACACCGTGGTGAGCCAGCCAGTCGCCGGGCGCGTTGACCAGCGGCCCGGTGTGCTCGGCGACGGCGCGCGCCTCGGCGAGGTGATCGGCCAGCGGCAAAGGGTCGCCGGCGGCGTTGAAGACCCCCGCCGTTCCGGCCTCGGCGCAGCTGACGAGCCAGGTAGCGAGATCTCGGACGTCGATCACCGCGGTCGGGACGTCCGGCGCAGCAGGCACGAGCACCGCTGCCTGCCGGTTCGAGGGCCGGGCGAAGCGCCACGGCCAGTACCCCGACCGGCCAGAGCTGTCGCCGGGCCCACCGATCGGGCCGGCCCGGGCGATAAACGTGCGGCCGGCGCCGAAGGCGCCGGTGACCGCCTGCTCGCCAGCCACCTTGGCCTGCCCGTACTGCTCCATCGACTCCATCACGTCGGATTCCAGGGGCGGCAGCAACGTCGCGTCCTCGTCGTCATCGAGCTCACGCTGGCTCGCATAGACGTTGCCGCTGGAGATGAACAGGAACCGACCCGCCGCGGGCTCCAGCGAGGCGGCCGCACGGCGGAGATGCCCGGGCTGCCGCGCGACGTCGACCACCGCCTCCCAGCGCTCTGCTGCGACCAGGTCGTAGGCGTCGGTACGGTCGCGGTCAGCGCGGACCAAACGCGCCCCCGCCGGCACGTCACCGGAGCTACCCCGCGCCAGGCACGTCACCTCGTGGCCGCGAGACACCGCCGCCGCCGCAACCTCCCGGCCCAGCCACGCCGTACCACCCAAAACCAAAAGCCTCATCCAGGCAGCCTCACAGGTACTCACCCAGGCCACGGCCGGTTGCGCGGACGGCGCACCCGCATCAACCCTAAGGACGCCCTGGCCCGGGTCCGGCTTGCGGACGCGACGGCGCGAAGTTCGGCGGCGGTCTGGAACGCACCGACCTGCCGGGATGTCCTCGCGTAGGGTGCCCACGTTGGCTCAGGAGGTTGCGATGCTGCCGGCATGCGCGACCCACGGGAGGGGATTCGCCCGGACGGGACCATTGTCACCGGCGCTGACCGCCGTCGCGTGCCAGCTGCCTTCGAACCCGTTCTGACCGCCTGCGTCGCTGCGATCACTGACCCGCAAGTGTCGGTATACCTCGACGGCTCAGTG
>JAYUMN010000085.1:0-3359 GCA_043762595.1 Frankiales bacterium | reverse complement strand
GACCTGATCTTCCTCGCGTTCGTGGCGTTCCTGGTGGCAGCAGCCCGTGCCTACCGAAGGCGCGGCCTTCCAGTCCTCATCGGGTCCGGGGTGACACTGGCGTTCGCCTTCGGCTTCGGCCTCATCGCTGCCTCCCTGCACACCGAGAAGCGACCCTTCCAAAGCCACCACGCTCAGCTGCTCATCAACCACGCCCCCGGCCAGTCATTTCCCAGCGACCACGCCACCGCCGCCTTCGCCCTTGCCCTGGCAACGCTGGTATTCCTGTCCCGCCCGATCGGCGCCGCGCTACTCGCCGCCGCAGTGCTGATCGGATTCGCCCGCATCTACTGCGGCGTCCACTACCCCGCAGACATCCTCGGCTCCTTCCTCGTCAGCCTCCTGGCCCTGCCCATCGGGTGGGCTGTGCACAACCGGAGACTTGGGAACCACAGACGAACTCCCGCAACGACGCTGCGCCCTCGAGGCTGACCACCCAAGCCACTTCCGCGGCACGCTAGGCGGTGACGCAACACGACGAGATGGCCAACCAGCAGTCTCTCATCCGTCACACCCCCATCCAAGACGCACAGAACACACGATCAAAGCTCCAGCTACCTCTCGGCGCCACGTCTGGCCGTGCTCGAAGGTGAGGAAGTTCAACCCCAGCCCCGCCTACGTCCCGGGCTTCCAACGGCAGGCAACGCGATCGGCTCCCAGGCGTCGCGGAGTCGCCGGTCCAGGCTGCCGGCGGAGACGGCGGGCGTCAGCGGCGTGTCGTCCGGTCGCGGGGCGACGGCGCAGCGGCCGTCCAGCAGGTCTGCGGGATTGCGAGGTAGGCACCGGGCAGCGCGGCGCGAGCGCCTCCTGCGTCTCGGCGTTCGCCTCGGTGAGGACCGTCGCGTGAACGCCGCTGATGAGGTTGGACAGCCCGACGGTGAAGCAGATCTCAATCCGCTGCTCGGTGGTGAAGTGGACGGCCCAATCCTCCTACGTCCGGCCGTCGATGACGTCCATCCTGGTCGAGCGCTGGGCCTAGCGGATGATGGCCGCCCTATCCGGCTCATAGACCCCATCCGGCAGCGGGTCGTCGCCCAGGTGCGTCCGCTTGTCTTCTGTCAGCCCCGCTGCCTGATCGAGCAGCACGTGCGCGGGGATCCAAGAGTGGCGAGACCATCACCATTCGTGACAGAGCGCGATAACGGCGTCCCCGGGCCCGCGATGTCCGTCGGCACGCCTCGCCGCCCTCACCACGCACCAACCCTCAGGGGACCAAGATCCCTCGCCCGCGTAGGCGCCCGCTATTGAGATCGTCCATCGCAATATTGATGTCGTCTAGGGCGTAGGTAGCGGTGGTGAGTTTGACTTTGCCCTGGGCAGTCAGGTCCATCAACTCCACCAAGTCGTTGAAGCTGCCGACGAGGTTTCCGATGAAGTTGATCTCTGTCAGGATGATCCGCATCGTGTCCTGCGTGAGCGTCCCGCCGTAGCCGATGACGAAGAAGTGGCCCTTGCGCTTGAGCAGGTCCACCCCCCACACCTCGGCGCCGCCCTCGCCGACGAAGTCCAGCACGACCTCGGCGCCGCGGCCCTTGGTCAGCTCCTGCACCGCGGCTACCTGGTGGCCGTCAACGAGGACCGTCTCGTCGGCGCCCCATTCCTTGGCCATCGCAAGCGCGGCCGGGTTGGCGTCGAGCACGATGATCCGGGTCGCCGACATCGCCCGTAGGCACTGGATCCCAATGTGCCCCAGCCCGCCGGCACCGATCACCACGCAGGTGGTGCCGGGGTAGAGCAGCGGCAGCGCCTTCTTGATCGCGTGGTAGGCCGTCAGCCCGGCGTCAGCCAGCGGCGCGACGTCGGCCGGCTCCAGCGAGTCATCGATCTTAATCACGGAGCGGGCCCCTGACTTGAGGTACTCAGCGAAACCACCGGGCGCGAACAACCCGGGAAAGACCGACAGATCACAGTGCACATCGTCGCCGTCTCGGCAGGCCCGGCACAGGCCGCAGGTGATGAGCGGATGCAGGATCACCTTGTCACCGACCACGACATTGGTCACGGCCTCACCGACGGCAGCGACCCAGCCGGCATTTTCGTGCCCTGGCGAGTAGGGCAACGCTAGGCCAGCTTCTTTCTGGGCGGCGTCGAACTGTCCCTCCCAGACGTGCAGGTCGGTGCGGCAGAGCCCGGCTGCGCCGATCCGCACGATGACGTCGAAGGGGGCGGTCACGACCGGGTCCGGCACCTGCTCGATGACCAGAGGCGCGTGGAACTCATAGAGTTGTGCGGCCTTCACTGCGGCTCCTCAGGGGGCGTATTGCGGATGTCGAAGCGCGCGCCGGGCATGCCCCAGGCGCGGAAAAAATCGCCGGTCGCCCGGCACATCGTGACGTTGACATCGTTGCCGGCGCCGATCAACGCTTTGGACGACGTACTCGCGCCGGCCGAGGCCTGCGCGACACGATCGGCCGGGAGCAACAGCGGCTCCTCCGGACCCACCTGCCCCCGCTCGGCGAGGCGCTCGTGGAGCGCCACGCGGGCCTCGTAGGACAGGAACGTGACGTGCTCGGTGCCGTCCTGTGCATCGCGGTAGACCAGCGCCAACGGCTCAGCATGAAGATCCGGGATCAGCGTGCCGGTGGCGTCGAGCCGGCCGGCCTCGTTGACCCGGACCTCGAGGAGTTCTTTCTCGGTGGCACCGGTGCCGATGACAGCGAGCAGCAGCAGGCGGACGTCGGGATCAGTGTCCCGGCCAGGCATCGGGACGCTGCCCAATGCCGTCGACAACGGCCGCCAGGCCACCGGCACCCCCGCGGCGGTCCACCACAAGCGGGGCCCGAGGGCGAGTGAGGCGAGTTGCCCGCCGGACAGACCGTCGTGTCGCCGAACGATCTGCAGCAGTGACCGATCGGCCTGCTCAAGGTCGGCCCGACCGGCGACAAGCAGACCCGGGAGGTCGCCGTGCGCGACCTCCCGCTGGAACCGGTCCATCGTCGCGACTGCCGCCCGGATCCACGGTTCCGGGCGACGACACCGGCTGGCCAGCAGCCGTGCCATCACCCGGACCGAAGGATCATCGAGCAGTTGCCGTTCGCGCCGTCCGACCAGTGCTTGGCCAGCGACGTCGTCCAGGGCCTGTTGTGCGTTCACAGCCACGCGGGGGCGGGGCCGACCGGACTGTCGTTGACCTGCGCCGAGATGTCCATGGCGATGAAATGGTCGCGGATGTCAACCCGGCAGACGCGGACGCCGGGCAACTCCTGCACCCGCCGCCGGACCTCCTTACCGATGTCGATCGCAAACGGCGACGGGCACAGGGGGGAGGTCAAGTGGTAGCGCACCACCACCCCGCCGTTGTCGTCGACCTCGACTTCGTC
>JAYUMN010000084.1:0-1505 GCA_043762595.1 Frankiales bacterium | reverse complement strand
CCCGACGCCGTCCTCGAACCGTTGGTCGCCGCCGCCGATACGATGTAGCTGTCAACGTTCCAGGAGCCTGCGGGTCTGTCCTGGCACGTCGACCGATTGGCCGGCCGCGCCCGAACAGGGACGCCATGAAGCGTGGGATCGCCGTGTTCGCAGCTGGACTGGTCGGCAGCACCTTAAGTGCGCTGGCTGCCGGCGCAAACACCTGCCGGACGCACGGGGGGTCGGCAGGCAAGACCAACCGCAGTCTGGGCAACGGCTCGGTGGCCGGCCTGCGCGCCGGCGGGCCGGCCCGCTTCGACCGATTGGTGGTGGCTGGAGGTGGCAACCACCAGGTGGGGTCTGTCTCGGTCGGACCGGCCGAGACATCGGACCAGGTTCCCTTCGGTGGTGGCCAGACGCCGTTCTGGCCGAACCGGAGTTTGGGACCGGAGACGCCGTGCCGACCGCGGACGTTTTCGCTCGGATGCGCGTCAATCAGGCGTCGCCGGACCTGACGGCCAAATGCGGCGTCAGCCAGAACGAGAACGGCGTCGAGCGCGTCATCACCGCGACGCGACGGCAGAACTTCCTCATGCCCGCGCGCCACAACCGGGCATTCCCGTTACTCGAGCTGGCCTGATCCCGGGCCGGGCCGCCGATCAGGGGCCCAGGCCAGCCCGCCGTCGACGGGCAGCACGGCGCCGGTGGCCTAGGCCGACGCCTTGACACTAGGAAGGCGACGAAGACGGTGACCTCGTCGTCGATGGCTGGCTGCCCGTCTTCTCCGTCGCGCGCCTAGCGGCGGCGATGGCGGATGGAGCGGGCTGACGCCCAGCTGGCCCAACCCAGAGCAGTGCCAGCTGCCGCGCCGACGGCCAGCAGCGCCACCGACAGCGCCGGCCGGGCCCCACTCACCGCGCCCCGCATCGGCACCGCTGCCCGCGGTGAGGACGACTGCGCGAGCAGCGTATCCAGCAGCCCCTCGGGTGGCGCCGGGACCGGCGCGGCGAGCGCGGCCAGCGCCTCCTGGAGCGACCGTTGCGCGGAGAACTCCTTCTGGCAGGCCGAACATCTGCGCAGGTGTAGGCCGACGAGCTTGCGCCGTATCGTCGGCAACGACCGGTCCACGTACGCCGGCAGTTGGGCCCGCACCTCGCTGCACACGCGCTCCATCAGCCCACCAGCTCCCTCAGTCGGACGTGTGCCCGGTGCAGGCGCACCTTGACGGCTCCCTCGCTGATCCCGAGCAACGAGGCGGTCTGCCTGGTCGACAGGCCCTCGACGTCGCGCAGCAGCACAACTTCCCTGGCGCTGTCGGCCAGCGCATCGATCGCCAGCTTTGCCCGTCGGACCAGGTCGCTGCCGACCGCGCGCTCCTCCGGGGACGCGTCCGTCGACTCCACGTCGTCGAAGATGACGTCGAACGTGCCGGCGCTCTGGCCACGGGCCCGCACGTCGCCGCGGCGACGCAGCGCGGTGAGGCAGGCGTTGGTCGTGACGCGGTGCAACCAGGAGCCGAAAGCGGC
>JAYUMN010000083.1:0-2154 GCA_043762595.1 Frankiales bacterium | reverse complement strand
ACCCTGGCCTGCTTCCCGGTCGCGGAGTGGGGCACGGACGAGCAACGCGAACGGTTCCTACCGGACATGCTGGGCGGCGAGCTGCTCGGTGCCTACTGCCTGTCGGAGGCGCACAGCGGATCGGACGCCGCGGCGTTGTCGACCCGAGCGGTCCGGATCGGCGAGGAGTACGTCGTCGACGGGACCAAAGCCTGGGTGACGCACGGCGGGCACGCCGACTTCTACAACTTGATGGTCCGCACCGGCGGCACCGGCCCGACGGGCATCTCGTGTCTGCTCGCCGACGCTGACACACCCGGCCTGTCGGCGCTGGCGCCCGAGCGCAAAATGGGCATGCGTTCCTCACACACCGCCTCGATGGCGCTGGAGAATGCCCGGGTGCCGGCCGACCGGCTACTGGCCGGTGAGGGCGAGGGCTTCCGGATCGCGATGAGCGCCCTCGACAGCGGGCGGCTCGGCATCGCAGCCTGCGCGGTCGGTCTGGCCCAGGCCGCCCTCGACGTGGCGGTCGACTACGCGGTCGGGCGGCGACAGTTCGGCTCGGCGATCGCGGACTTCCAGGGCGTGTCGTTCCTGCTCGCCGACATGGCAACCGGGATCGAGGCGGCCCGCTCGCTCTACCTGGCGGCGGCCCGCCTGAAGGACGCCGGTCGGCCGTACGCCGCGCAGGCCTCGATGGCCAAGTTGTTCGCGACCGACACCGCGATGCGGGTGACCATCGACGCCGTCCAGGTCCTGGGCGGCTACGGCTATGTCGAGGACTTCCCGGCCGAGCGCTACCTGCGTGAGGCAAAGATCATGCAGATATTCGAGGGCACCAACCAGGTGCAGCGGGTCGTCATCGGTCGGGCGCTGACGGCGACGTGAACGAGGTGGACTTCGACGCGACCGACCGCAAGATCCTCGGCCTGCTGCTGGCCGACGGGCGTCGCAGCTTCACCGATGTCGCCCGCGACACCGGCCTGTCGACTTCGGCCGCCCACCAGCGGGTCCGTCGGCTCGAGCAACGCGGCGCGATCACCGGCTACCGGGCCAACGTCGATCCCCACGCGGTCGGCCTGCCGCTGACGGCGTTCGTCTCGATCACCCCCACCGACCCGGCTGCCCCCGACGACCTGCCCGAGCGGCTCGCGCATCTCAACGCCGTCGAGGCCTGCCACAGCGTGGCTGGCGACGAGAACTACATCCTCACCGTGCGGGTCGCGACTCCACCGGATCTTGAGCACCTGCTCAAGCAGATCCGGGCCGCCGCCCAGGTGTCGACCCGGACAACGGTCGTGCTCAGCACCCCGTGGGAAGGCCGGACCCAGCCGCCAACCGCCTAACGGCGTGGCGAGCCAGTCTGGCGCCGCTCACCGGCGCGCTTCGGCCACCGAACACAGGGACGTGGGCGGGGTACCTGCCGGAGGTACCGACGTCATTCCGGCCGGCTGCCGGAGCTGCCAGGGATGCCAGACAATGGAGCGGTACCCCACCCCCGGCTGCGCGAGTCAGCCTCGGCCAAGGACCCGGTCCACCGCGAGCTCGAGCACCACCCGGCTCGGGTTCTGGGCCGGCTGGCGGTAGCGCAGTGCGTAGCGGCGTACGGCCTCGGCCACCCGCGACGGGTCGTCCGACACCGACACGGTGCCCTCGAGCGAGAGCCACCGTGGCCCGTCGACCTGGGCGAGCACCGCCCGACCACCCAGCCGCGCGTGCGCGACCTTCCGGCTCGATCCGTTGGTGATGACCCGGGCCAGCCCGGCCTCGTCGTCCCAGCTGAAGCCGACCGCGACGACGTGCGGGGAGCCGTCCGGCCGCAACGTCGTCAAGGTCGCCAGGTGGCGCTCAGCGAGGAAGGTCAGGACAGCCTGGGGGAGGGCAGCGGGGTCGAGGGCCACCGGGCAAGGGTGCCACCCACGGCTCGAGCCACGATCGCCATGGGCGGTGAGTGCTGCATCCACCGACCGGCAGGTGCGGCCGTGTCAGCGTCGACAGCCGAGGCCCCAGGCGTCATCCGTTCCCCGATCCCGGCCAGCATCGACCGGCTCCCGTGGTCGCCATTGTTCACCCGGATGGGCTGTGTGCTCGGGGTCACCTGGATCCTCGGCAGACGCGAGAACACTTTTGTGGCAGCCGTCATCCCGACGCTGACCGACCAGGCCACCCCCGGCC
>JAYUMN010000082.1:0-1981 GCA_043762595.1 Frankiales bacterium | reverse complement strand
CCGGTCGGGTCGTGACGGGCTTCGGCCCGATCGGTGACCACGACCGGGGTGAGCAGGGAGCGCAGGCGCTCTCGCGCCCCGCCAGGGTCGGCTTCGGGTGGCTGGACGGTCTGGTCAACCTTGACCGGCGCGCCGGTGTCGGCGTTGACCCACAGCCGGCGCAGCCCCGCGGTGGGCAGCATGAAGCGGACCTGCTCGGCGCTCACCGGCCGGTAGCCCTCGACGAACCCAGTCCGGTGATCGATCTCCAGCAGCGTCGAGACCCGAATGTGCACGTTGATCACGACTGGCGCGTCCAGCCGCTCCCCCAGCCGCTCCCCCAGCCGCACCTCCAGCTGCCGTGCCGGCGGCTCACCGCCGCCGGGCTGCCGCTGGCACTCGAGCAGCAGGCGCAGGAACCGGGTTGGGAGCTCGGCCCAGACATCGGCTCGGCGCTGGTCCTGCGTCCGGATCACCCCGCCGACCAGTTCGGCTTGCCGTTGGGCGGCGACGAGGCACTCGAAGTCGGCCTGCCAGCGGGGCAACTGCTCGGCGGTGAGGTTGACCCCGACCGAAGCCATCGCGTCCGCCTCGGGTCGGACCCACACCCGACGACCCCGACAAACCTTGGCCATCCGCTCCGTCGTCAGCGCCGCATCGAGCTTGGCCTCGACCGCCAGCACCGTCCGGGCGATCAGCCGGTGTGCGTCCCGCCGCCCGAGCTCGACCAGCCCGGCCAGCACCCGGCGCTCGACCGCGGCGGCGACCTGCTCGGTGCAAGCCCGCGTCTCCTCCAGCAGCACCTCGGCCTGGTGCACGCACAGCACGCCCTTGGACAGCATCGCCAGCATGCCGGTCAGGACCTCGGTCAGCCGGAGCGCCATGAGGGTCTGCCGGGCCACCCGGGTCTGCCCCCAGCGCAGTGTCCCGGCGAGCTCCAGCTCGATGAACTGCTCGACCCCGGACGCGCGCTCTTCCAGCCGAGCGAGGGCAACTAGCTCGGCGAGATGCCTGACCCGGCGGGCGAACAGCACCGCCTCCTGCGCGGCGTCCACCTCGAGCGCATCGAGGACCGCGCATTGCGCGTCCGACGTCAACAACGAGAGGGCCATGACCAGACTGTATGAGCAGGGTCCGACAGTTGTTGGAGCCGAGATCGTCTGCTGCACATGGGATCTGCAGGGACGAGCGCGGTTTGGCCTCGAGCCGTACGCGCCCCGACACGTGAGCTGGTACGCCGACACCCGCCTCCGCCGCCGATCACGACCACCGATCCGTCGCGACCGGGCGCGCCGACCGTCACCTTGGACGAGGCCGCTTCGACGACCCACCTGGTCGCTGTCACATGCACCGGTTCGTGCTCGCAGGTCGAGCAACTCCCCCCGACGCGACTGTGCGTCTTCGGCCGCCGGCCCGGCGGCCGAACATCAGCCGGCTGGCCGGCTTCGACGCCGCGTTCATGCTCGTCTTGCCGCGCCGGTCCGGTCGACTTGCCTATCTGGCGAGCCGCCTGGTGAGTCGGCGCGCACTGTCGCGGGCCCGTGGCGCTCACGGACGTGCAGCTGCGCAACCGTTTCCGGCAGCCGGGCCGCCTCACCGCGCTGAGCATCGTGTTCCCGCAGGTGGCGGTGCCGAGGCTGCCGGTCGTCCTGCCACCATCGAGCGCTGGCCAACCCGGACCCCTTGGTGCGGCTGCAGCGGAAGGTCCGCTACGTCTGCGCGCTCCCAGCGTGGCAGGACACCGACCTCGACCTGGGTAGCTGCTGGACCAGCTAGCCAGACGCTAGGCCTTGGTGCCGGTCCAGGTCAGCGGCTGGAAAGCCTGATCCAGGCCCGGCGCCCCCGCCGCGGTGAAGATGGGAGCCGGATTCGGCTTCGCACCGGTCGAGACGAAGGCGTTGAGCGTGTCGACCAGGCCGTCCCACTGCGAGACCGTGAAGTTGCAGTGGCCGGCGCCGTAGGGCGCGCCGCCACCGGTCGCCGTCAGGTCGGCGTACGCGGG
>JAYUMN010000081.1:0-2515 GCA_043762595.1 Frankiales bacterium | reverse complement strand
TCCCGCTTGCGCCACCAGCGTTCCTCGACTTCCTGCGCGAGATGGCGGACAGCAGCGGCCTGCTACCTGTATAGACCGGCTGGTGGGATGGGGCCGTGGTGTTGGGTTTGTTCCCCAACGCCGAGACGCGTGAACGACTCGAACGGGAGCAGCAACGGCTCCCGATGTCCCACTTCGAGGGATCACTACCGGTCCGGGAAGGCTGGGCCGACCGCCCAGGGGCGTACCTGGCCTTCGGTGACACCTATGGACGTGAGCGGGACGAAGCCGAGCGACGGCGGTATACGGTCAGCACCCTGCCAGGCGAACACCTTCATCTGCTGAACAACCCCGACCAGGTCGCCACCGAGCTGGTCGAACTGATGAGCCAACTCGGCGTGAATTCGTCACGGGTTAGACGGTGTGGGGTCGTGGCTGGGGCCAATCGGTATTGTCGAGGCTGAGGGCCGGTTTCGGACGGTTGTGATCGTTGCAGTAGTCCTATTAGGCCATTCCTGCGCGAGAGAGCTGGGCGCAGACTTCGGAGGGACGCTCCGGGGAGGCCGATGTGCGTGTGCTGGTGGTCGACGACGAGCCGGACATCCGTCGGTTCATGTCGCATGCGCTACTTGCGCAGGGTATGCAGGTCGACACCGCAGCCGATGGCGACGGGGCGCTCCTCCAACTACGCCGCGAGACCTACGACGTGATGCTGCTCGACGTGCTCATGCCGGGCACCTCTGGCCTTGAGTTACTGCCGTTGGTCTTCAAGCTCAGCCCCAACCTGCGGGTCATGATGATCTCTGCGCTGAACGAGCCGCGAACCCGGGTCAGGTGTCTGGAGCTCGGAGCCGTCGATTACCTCTCCAAGCCGTTCGTGCTCGGCGAGCTGGTGGCCCGGGTGCGTATCCATACCCGGGTGGGCAGTGGCAGCACCGTGACCCGCGTCGAGCAACGCCAGGGCGAGCGGCGGATGAGCGGCCGGCGGGTGCATGTCCGGCGCCGGGACCAGAGCGCCGAGGGTCCGCCGGGCGAGGATGGTCGCTTCCTGCGGTCACCGGGGGTGACCCTCGATGTGCGAAGTAGGCGGGTGCACGTCGGCGCAGAGGTCATCAGCTTGTCCGAGCGGGAGAGTCTGGTCCTCGCGTTCCTGATTCGGCGATCGGGCGATGTGTGTACGCGCCAGGAGATTCTCACCGAGGTGTGGGGGGCAGCCGGGGCCCAGAACGGCAATCTGGTCGACGTCTACGTCGGCCGATTGCGGGCAAAGCTGCCGACCGACACCATCACCACCGTCCGGAATGCTGGTTATGCGTTCAACGCTGCGTAGGTCAGCTCCGGAGCTGGGCCTCGCTGCGTTCGTTGCCGGCAACACGGCCGTGCTGTTGGCGACCAAGGTGGGCCAGACCGTCCCGTTCCACTTCATCTGGATCAGCTTGACCCTGGTGTATGGCTACCGCACCTGGTCGGCGGCCCGGACACTGCTGGCCCTTGCGGTCGTCTGCACGATCACCGCCGCGAGTTTGCTGGTCGCGGTCGACACAGATGGGCTCGACCCCGCCGAGTTGACCGAGGTCCCGCTGATGGCGGCGGTCTTCCTGGCCAACATCTTGCACGGACGACGTCGCGAGGCCGCGCTTGCGCAGGTCCGGCGGTACGCCGCCGAACAGGAGCGGCAACGCCAGAGCGAACGCGACTTCCTGCGCGATGCATCGCATCTGTTGCGTACGCCGGTGACGATCGCCCGTGGCTTCACGGAGTTGCTGCGAGCTGGTTTGACGAACCCGGAGTTGATGGCCGATGCCGACGTGATCTTGAGGGAGCTCGACAGTGTCACCCGAATCTCGTCCCGACTACTGCTGCTGACCGCCACCGATCTCGAGCAGCTGCTCGAACCCGAAGACACCGATGTCGCAGACCTGGTCGAACAGGCCGGACTGCGATGGCAGCCGGCGGCGGCCAGGCACTGGCAGGTGCAGACCGAGGAGTGCCAGGTCTTCGGCGATGCGGCGCTACTGGAGTCCGCGTTGGACGCGCTGATCGAGAATGCTATCCGGCATACCGACGACGGCGACACGATCTGGCTTCGCTGCAGCCGGCACGGCAACGACGTCATTGTGGACGTGCGTGACGATGGCGAGGGAATCCCTGCGGAATTGCTCCCTTCGCTGTTCGAGCGCAAGTGGCGGCCGCGCAGCCCCGGCGAGCGGACCGGCTCCGGTCTGGGACTGGCCATCGTCAAGGCCATCATCACGGCGCATCACGGGGGCGTGGAAGCTAACAACTCGCGTCTCGGTGGTGCGGAGTTCACCTTGCGGTTGCCCGCTGCCCCCCGCGGGCCCAATCGCGGGGCAGAGGCGCGGCGCTTCCCGCTTCCCGTCCAGCTCATGTCGAGATCCGCTGTTCTCGGGACCGAACCGGAGGTCAATCGGGTTTCCTGACATTTCGCCGCCAGGCATTATTAGGCCCGCCAACAAGGGTTTCGCGGTCGAAGAGGTCCGGAGTCACTTGGAACTTGGGTGGCGATCCGGGGTGA
>JAYUMN010000080.1:0-3062 GCA_043762595.1 Frankiales bacterium | reverse complement strand
GCCGCAGTGCCGGGCGGGCCGGCTGGTGGCGCTGGCGCGGTCCACCGGCGGAGGGCGGCCAGCGCGAGCGGCGCCAGCACGAGTCCGAGCGCCCCGACGCCGAGGGCGATGGCAACGGCCGCCCGCGAGCGGGCCAGGTGGTCCGAGCTCGCCGACACCGGGGGGGCGAGTTGCGACGTGCCCACCCCGGCGTCGGCGCCCCCCGTCACCGCGCCTTTGACCAGCTGCACGACCGGCGCCGGCTCGGGCGAGCCAGCTCCCCCGCTCCAGTCGACGGTGGTGCGCTCGTAGTGCTGCACGGCCCGCCACGTCAGCGGGCCGGGGTGGGCCGGGTTGCGGCCCTGCACCTGGAAGGTGCTGAACGTCCCGACCGGGATGCGACCGCCCTTCCACGCGACGCCGACCGGGGCGCCGGCCTGCTTGCTGATGATCGTCTGCCACCCCGGCAGCGCCTGGGCCACATCCAGGACGAAGCCGGCCGGCAAGGTGACGTCCACCGCCACGGTGGCCTGATCGGGCAACTCGTTCGGCACCTCGATCGTGTAGCGCTGCAGCTGGCCGGGTGCCGCCCGATCCGGGGTCACGTCGATGTGCGCCGACGCCGGCAGGGCGAACGCCACGACCATCGTGCCGGTGATCCCGGCCAGGGTGAGGGCTCGGCGCACGATGGTTCCCGTCATGTCAACTGATCCGGTGGTGCGGTGCCCGCGAGGACCGCGGCAACGCTGATGAGGGCCATTGCGGTCGCGAGCTCGAAGCGGGCGGCGCTCGCCAGCTCCCCGCAGGCGGCCAGGCGGGCGGTGGCCCCGGCGGCTCGCTGAGTGATCCGCGGCACCAGGGACGCGGTGCTGGCCGACGCGACGAGCAGCACGACCGCCCACAACGCCAGTTTGGCGACGAGCTCGCCGCCCCAGGCCGTCCGACCGAGCTCGGAGAGGCCCGAGACGTGCACCAACGCCCCGTACAGACCGGTCGCCAGGACGACGAGCATGCACAGCTGGGCCGCATCACTGAACCTGGCAGTGAGGGCAGCGGCCTGTTCCGCCCCCGCCGCCGGGTCCTGCCGGGCGGCTGCTCGGGCTACCGGCAGGCCGGCGAGTGCGAGTGCCAGCAGCCCCCCGGTCCAGACGCCGGCGGCGACCAGATGGCCCCAGTCCACCGCCGTCGACAGGGCGGCGTCGGCGACCGCGGTACCGGCGTGGCTGGACAGCGACACCGTGCCGAGCAGCCCCAACCCCACTCCGAGGTGCGCGCCGCTGGCCCGGCGACCAGGTCGTCTCGATCCGGTGTACGACAGGGCAAGAGCTGCTCCGAGCAGGAGCAGGCCCAGCTCCCGGGCCGCGAGCAGTTGGCCGGTCCGGGTGCTGCCCAAGAAGGTGCCGAGCTCGGGCAGGTGCCGCCACACGCGGGCGGTGGCGAAGCCACGGGACTGAGCCAAGGTGTCGACGGTGAGCAGGACGTTGCCGGTGCCTGCCACCAGCAGCGCGACGGCGAACAGGGGTCGCAGCCGCTGTTGGATGGCCGCCAGGGCGTCGGCTGGCATGGCCGCCAACCGTCGACGGCCCACGCCGAGCACGAGCAGCGGGAAGGCGAGCAGCCCCACCAGGGCGAGCAACCCGACGTCGTCCAGCGCCCGCCCGGTCCCACCGAGCAGGGAGGGGCCGAAGCCGCTGTTCGAGGTCGCGGTCAAGGACCCGGTCGCGGCGCCGACGGCAAAGCGGAACGATGCCGCGACCGGGTGGCCGTCGACCGACAGGACCCGCCAGGTGACGACGTACGTCCCCCTCGCCAGCCGGGGCGGCAGCCCGGCCCGCAGGACCGTTGCATCGCGCGGGTCCCGGGCGGTGCGCACGCCGGTCAACACGCGGCCCTCGGGACCGGTGACGAGCACCTGACTCTGCCCGGGCTCGACGACCTCGGTGAAGGCCAGTTGCACGGCCTCCGGCGAGCCGGTCACCGTGCTCGCGGGAGCAGGTGTGCTGCCGCGCAGCCGGGCATGTGCCAGGGCCGGCGTCGCGCCACCGACGAGCAGGACCCCAGCGCCTACCAGCGCTGCCAACCCGCGGAGCAGCTGCCGCCGGCCGGAGCGCCGCGTAGGCAGCCCGGCGGCACACCGGGGGGGCTGCGGTTGCTGCACGCCTCTACCTTCCTACGCCGACTCGAGCGGTGGGTTCACCTGGGAGGGTGGCCCTGCGACCTTTGACGAACCTTGACCCACCAATGTCGCGGGCCGGCGTATCACGGCCAGCAGGTCGCGGCTCTGCAAGACGTCGGGAAGTCCCGGCAGTGCTACCCGGCGCGCGTTCGCCGCGGACAACGAACGGGCCGGGGGTGGGGCGGGCAGTGCGTATCGACGTGTGGGGGACCTTGCGCGTCTCGATGGACGGTCGGGTAGTCACGCCTCGGGACTTCTCGGGGGTCAAGCCGAAGCAGCTGCTCGAGATCCTGGTCGCCGAGCGTGGGCACACCGTCTCCAAGTCGCGGCTCGCCGAGCTGCTCTGGACCGAGACCCTGCCGCAAAATTACCCGGCGACGCTTGAGACGTACGTCTCGGTGATGCGCCAGACGCTCGAACCCGGCGGCCGGGCCCGCGACTCGGTCGTCGTCACCGAACCCGGCGGCTACCGGCTGGACGCCGAGCAGACGACCGTGGACATCGAGCAGTTCGACCGGCTCGTCCGGACCGCTGTGGACCTGGCACCGGTTCAGGCGCTGGACCGGCTCAACGCCGCGCTCGCGCTCGTTCGCGGTCCGGTGTTCGAGGACGAGCCGTACGCCGGCTGGGCCGACGAGCTGCGCAACGCCTACGCCCAGAAGCAGGTGCAGGTCCTCATCGATGCCGGCCGGCTGTCGCTGATCACCGGCGAAGCGGGCGCCGCGCTCGCCCTCGCCGAGCAGGCGGTCTCGCTCGACCCGCTCGCGGAGGCCGCCTACCAGGTGCTGATGACGGCGTCCTACGCGCTGTGGCGGCAGGAGGAGGCGCTGCGGGCGTTCGACCGCTGTCGCACCTTGCTCGCCGACGAGCTGGGCGTCGACCCGATGGATGAGACGGTTGCGCTGCA
>JAYUMN010000079.1:0-5012 GCA_043762595.1 Frankiales bacterium | reverse complement strand
GGGCAGGCACCGCGACGGTCCAGGTCGACGGCGCCGCAGTGCACCTCGGCCTCGACGAGGTCGTCGTGACCGAGTCGCCCCGCACCGGCTGGGCGGTCGCGAGCGGACTGGGCGAAACCGTCGGCCTCGATCTCGCGCTGACCCCCGCGCTGCGCCGGGCCGGGCTCGTCCGGGACGTCGTACGGCTGGTGCAAGAGGCGCGCAAGGCAACCGGTCTGGATGTCACCGACCGGATCGAGCTGTGGTGGACGGGCAGCGGCGAACTGGCGGAGGCGCTGGTCGCCGGGACGTCGCAACTCGCCGAGG
This sequence comes from Frankiales bacterium, assembly GCA_043762595.1. Taxonomy (GTDB): domain Bacteria; phylum Actinomycetota; class Actinomycetes; order Mycobacteriales; family SCTD01; genus JAYSQK01. The sequence continues at coordinate 4,706 of JAYUMN010000079.1, read as the reverse complement.
AGGTGCTCGCAGTGAGCGTGCTGCGGGCCCGACCGACGGCACCGCTGCGCGCCCACACCGAGGACGAGCTCGGCCTCGAGTTCTGGCTGCGGCAAGCCGGGGGCTGACGGGTTCACCCGAACGGCCGTCTCAGGACGCGCACCTGCCGTACCGATGGACTTGATGACACCAACGCTCTGCGCCGTCCAGCGCAGCGACGCCAGGAGACCCCGGTGACCATGCACACAATCGAGCTCAACGCCCCCAAGCCGGTGCACCGGTCCTTCCGGCTCACCCGCGGCGGTGACGAACTTGCGTTGCAGAGCCAGGTGCGGCCGGCCCTGGTGCTCCCCGAGCGGGAGGGCCGTGCCCTGCTCGCCGCGGCGCAGCGCGAAGACGTGTCGCGAGGCGGGCGGTTCTCGGCCGGCCCCGCCGGCATTCAACTGTGGAGTGGCCCGTGGGAGGGCGCCGGCGGCAGTCGCGGCGACGCCCAGCACCTTGGCTCGGTCGACTGGAGCTACGACACCCCGGTCCGGCATTACATCACCGTCTACCGGGTGCTCGTCACGTCCTCCGGCGTGACCGCCGAGCACACCACCGCCAGCGTCCTCGAGCAGGTCCTGGCCCTTGCCGGCATCGATGCTCGCGGTGATGTGCTCTCGCTGCCGGTGCCACCGCCCCGCGACCCGTTCCGCAGCGCGCTCCGCCGCCAGATGTAGCTCCTTGCGCGGTCCGCGGACGCGCTGACTGGACCACGAACGGGCTGACGGTAGGCATTGTCGGCGGTGGCGTGCACAGTGGGGGCATGGTAACCACCCCCCCGCCCACCCCTCCTCGTCGCCACTGCCCGGCAGCCACCGGACGGCCGCGCCCGCCTCGACGCCGGCCGGTCCAGTCGACGGGCAGGACCGCGCCGTCGTCACCCTGGTGCTGCGCCGCCGGGGCACCCTGCCCGACGGGGGCGGCCCGCTGCTGAACCGCGCCAAGCTGGCCGCACTCGCTGGCGCGCGTCCCGACGACATCGAGCTGGTCGTCGGGGTGTTGCGCGCGCACGGCCTCGAGGTGCTGAGTACGGCCGAGGACACCGCGGTGGACCGGTTGGTGCGGGTGACAGGTCCGGTCAGCGTGTTGGCGGCATTGTTCGGCACCAGCCTGGAGCTGGTTGCCAGCGCTGACCCGCGCTCCGGGTCGGCGGTGACGCACCGCCAGCGCACCGGCGAATTGCTGCTGCCGGCTGAGCTGACCGATGTCGTCACCGCCGTGCTGGGCCTGGACGACCGGCCACAGGCACGACCGCAGTTCCGCGTCGCGGCTGCCGCCGCAGCGCAGCGCTCCTACACTCCGCTGCAGCTCGGCCACGCCTACCGCTTCCCGGCCGGCACCAACGGATCCGGGCAGAGCCTGGCCATCGTGGAACTCGGTGGCGGCTTTGGCCCGGCCGACCTGACGCAGTACTTCAGCAGCCTGGGCGTGCCCCAGCCGCGCGTCACCGCGGTCGGTGTGGACGGCGCGACGAACGTCGCCGGCAAGGATCCCGGCGGCGCGGACGGGGAGGTCTTACTCGACATCGAGGTGGCCGGCGCCCTTGCGCCGGGCGCGTCACTGGTCGTGTACTTCGCCCCCAACACCGACGCGGGCTTCCTCGACGCGGTGACCGCCGCGGTTCACGCCACCCCGACCCCCGCCACCCAGTCGATCAGCTGGGGTCAGCAGGAGGACGCCTGGACCGGTCAGGCCCGCGACGCGATGGATCAGGCCTTCGCCGACGCCGCCGCGCTCGGCGTGACGGTCTGCGTGGCCTCGGGTGACGACGGCAGCACCGACCGCGCCACCGACAAGCGACCGCACGTCGATTTCCCCGCCGCCAGCCCCCATGCCCTGGCGTGCGGCGGCACCACCCTGCAGCTCAACCCCAGCACCGACGCGATCACCCAAGAAACGGTGTGGAACCACCGCGGTCACGGCGCCACCGGCGGTGGGGTCAGCGACACGTTCGCGTTGCCGACATGGCAGCAGCACGCGGGCGTCCCGGTCGGCCCGGGCGGCCACGGCGGCCGGGGGGTGCCCGATGTCGCCGGGAACGCCGATCCGGGCACCGGCTACCAGGTCCTGATCGACGGCACCCCGCAGGTCATCGGTGGGACCAGCGCGGTGGCGCCGCTCTGGGCGGCCCTGGTCTGTCGACTCGTCCAGGCACTCGGCCGACCACTTGGCCTGCTGCAACCCGCGCTGTACGCCGCGGCGCCACCCGGCCAGACCGCACCCGGCCTGCGCGACATCACCCGCGGCAGCAACGGCGCCTACCACGCGGGGCCCGGCTGGGATGCCTGTACCGGCCTCGGCAGCCCGGACGGGACCGCGCTGCTCGCACTCCTGGCGGCCCACAGCCCGCCATCCTGAGCCTTCGCCGATCGGGCCCGACCAACATGGCGACTGCCCGACGGCTGCCGAGACAGCAGTGGCATCCTGCGACCAGGCGGCGCGTCGGCGCTGCCTGACCGCGAAGCCGAGAGGGATGCTGCATGAGCGCCGCCCTGCCTACCAACCCCGAGTCCGTGTTCACCTACGGGGCGCCCCTGCTTAAGTTCGGCCCCGGTGCCGCTGATGAGATCGGCTTCGATCTCAGTCAGTACGGCGTCCGCCGGGTGCTGGTCGTCACCGACCTCGGGGTTGCTGCGACCGGCACCCCGCAACGGGTCGCCGACCAGATGGCGCAATTTGGCATCGAAGCACACGTCTTCGACGGAGTGCATGTCGAACCGACCGACGTCAGCCTCGACGAGGCCATCGCCTACGCCCGGTCGTCCGGACCCTGGGACGCCTATGTCGCGGTCGGCGGGGGGTCGAGCATCGACACCGCCAAGGCGATCAACCTGCTGACGACCAATCCGGGTGAGCTGATGGATTACATCAACGTTCCGGTCGGCAAGGGCCTTGCGCCCTCGCAGCCACTCAAGCCGCTCGTCGCGGTCCCGACAACCACCGGGACTGGCTCGGAGAGCACCACCATCTGCGTGATGGACGTGCTCCACCTCAAGGTCAAGACCGGCATCAGCCATGCAAGGCTCCGGCCGACGCTCGCCGTCATCGATCCGGACCTCACCTACACCCAACCCGCCGGGGTGACGGCGGCCTCAGGCATGGACATCTTGTGCCACGCCCTGGAGAGCTACACAGCTCGCTGGTACACCTCCAACGAGCACAAGGCGCCGCAGCAGCGGGTTCCCTATTGCGGCTCGAATCCGATCTCGGACATGTGGTCGGAGAAAGCGATGGCGCTGCTGGCCGGCTCGTTCCGGACCGCCGTCCGCAACGGCGAGGACCGGCAAGCCCGGGCCGACATGGCCTTGGCGGCCACGTTTGCCGGCATGGGCTTCGGTAATGCGGGGGTGCACATCCCGCACGCCAACGCCTATCCCATCGCCGGACAGGTGAAGGACTTCCATCCCGAGGGCTACCCCGCGGGTGAGGCGATGATCCCGCACGGCATGTCGGTTTCGCTGACCGCGCCGGAAGCGTTCCGGTTCACCTTCGAAGCATCGCCGGAGCGGCACGTCCGTGCGGCGGAGCTGCTGGCGCCCGGCGCGAATCGGCCATCGGACATGTCGCAGTTCCTGCCCAACGTGCTCGCTCAGTTGATGCGTGACATCGACATCCCCAACGGTGTTGCCGCTGTCGGGTTCGAACAAGCAGATGTGGCGCAGCTCGTCGAGGGGACGCTCAAGCAACAACGGCTGCTGGCGACGTCGCCCCGACCGGCCACTGAAGAAGACCTGGCCGGCATCTTCACCCGCTCGATGACCCTGTGGTGACGAGCCGACCCGCTCGTGACGGGTCTGATGCACCAGAAGGTCACGACGCATCGCCGCCGCCGCCGAACGCGAGCTGACGCGCTGGTGTCAGCCGGTCTCGCGCTGGGGTCCGAGGGCCTGATCGGGCTTGCACGCCCCGCACGAGGTGAATCCCTCGTCGCGGGCGTCGCGCACGTCGACCTCTGCAGCGTCCTCGCCGAGCAGGGACTGACAACCTGACAGGTGGTAGTGCGGACGGCTGGCCATGATCAGCACCGGTCCAGCCAACACTGAGATCTGCGCGCCGGCCAGGTCGACCGTCGCGGGTGGCCCCGGTGCGGCGTGCGGCTGCTGCGGTGAGATGCCCGCCGCAACTGCGCCCGGCACCGGCGCGCCGGTGCCGGGTTCGCCGGGGTCCGGTGCCAAGGCGTCCAGCGGAGGGGTCGCCAGCCCGGTCAGCTTCGCCTCGTCGGTGCGTCCGCGCGACGGGCTGGTGGTGACGACGTTGGAGCTCGGGCTACCCGCGCCAAAAGCGGGCGACGCGGTGTTGGCTCCATCGTCGGCGGCCCCGATGATCTCACCGCGACGCTGCAGGATCCCGCCAATGAGAAAGCCGAAGGCTGCAAGGCTGACCGCGATCGAAGCGTAGACGTAACCCAGATGCGGCTCGAGGAGCCCGATCACGAGCAGAGCGAGCGCGACGAGGACGAGTGCCCCGCTGATGACGATCACGTGTGGGTCCTTCGACAGGGAGAGGCAGCCAGCCCGGGCAGCGTAGCTGCGCGGGCCAGGCGTCCAGTCCGCGCCGAACGGGCCGGGAGCATCAGGTTTGGGCGGGTGGCTCGGGTCCGTCGTCGACCTGCTCGACCCGGCTCACCGACGCCGCCGGGGTGAACGGCCCCATCGGCTGCCCGGCACCCGGCGGGGCGGTCACCG
>JAYUMN010000078.1:0-3175 GCA_043762595.1 Frankiales bacterium | reverse complement strand
GTGCATCCGCGACTGCAGGAGCCCGAAGTCCGGCCGCCCACCTGCGCCGAGTGCGACGAGCTCGCCGTCGAGCAGCACCCCGGCCGGCAGCCCGCGTAGCTCGGGGTAACCCGCGGTGATGTCGATGCCGGCCCGGCTCGTCGCGGTCACCAGTCCGCCCTCGACCGCGACGAGGGCCCGGACGCCGTCCCACTTCACCTCATAGGCCCAGCCGTCGGCGATCGGCAGCTGGCCCGTCGTGGCGAGCATCGGCAGCAGTCCGCGGGGCAGCACGACGACACCCTGCCCGCTCTGGGCGGGTTCAGCTGGTGCGTCCCGGCGTACCGTCTGAACGGTGCGGCAGTGATCGAGGGGATAGGGGGGCGACGTGAGATCGATCTGGAAGGGCGCGATCAGCTTCGGACTGGTGACGATCCCGGTGAAGCTCTACAGCGCCACCGAGGAGAAAGACGTCTCCTTCCATCAGGTCCGCCGCTCGGACGGCAGCCGGATCAAGTACAAGCGGGTCGCTGTGGTGGACGGCGAGGAGGTCGCCTACGGCGACATCGCCAAGGGCTACGAGCTGCCCACCGGTGAGACCGTCGTGCTCACCGACGACGACTTCAAGGACTTGCCGCTCACCACGAGCCGGGCGATCGACGTGCTCGAGTTCGTTCCGCTGGAGCAGGTGGATCCGATCTACTTCGCCAAGAGCTACTACGTCGAACCGGACAAGACGGGCGTCAAGCCCTATGTGCTGCTCCGCGACGCGCTCGAGCGGTCCGGCCAGGTCGCGGTCGTCAAGGTCGCGCTGCGCAGCCGTGAGTCGCTCGCCACGCTGCGGGTCAGGGGCGGCGTGTTCGTGCTCGAGACGATGCTGTGGCCCGATGAGGTCCGCGCGCCGGAGTTCGATTTTTTGGCTGAGCAGGTCGAGGTCCGGCCGCAGGAGCTGGCGATGGCCGGCAGCCTCATCGAGACATTGACCGGCGACTTCGACCCGGGCCGCTACAAGGACTCCTACCGCGAGGCCCTCCAGGCGGTGATCGACGCCAAGATCGCGGGTCGGGAGGTCGTCCAACCCGACGCCGGCCAGCCCACCAGCGGCACCGTGGTCGACCTGATGGCGGCGCTGCGGGCGAGTGTCGCGGCAGCCAAGGCCGGCCGCGGGGAGGCGGCTGGCGACGAGCCGCCCGCTCGCCGCACCGCCAAGCCGACCGCCGGTACGTCGTCCCGGGGTGAGGCCGCCGGCGATGCCGAGTCCAAGGCAGCTGTTGCCAGGACCACGCGCAAGGCGCCGGCCAAGAAGACCGCGCCCCGGCGTACCGCCTGATCCTCAAGGGCGCTGCGCCAGGTGCCGACCCCAAGACCACTGACCCCGCGTCCTGGAGCCCTGTGATGACCGCTGTCGAACATCGAGACCTGGTGGCTGCGCTGCGCGCTGTCCCCGGCGTCAGCGACGCGGGAGTCGAGCCCGACGACGAGGGCGGCCTGGGGCTGCTCCGGCTCGGACTCGAGCCCGGGGTCGACGAGGTGGAGGTGACCAGCAGGGTGGGCCGGCTGCTGCGTGAGCAGTTTGGTCTCGGCGTCGACGCCGACCGGGTGCAGGTCGTCGAGGAGTCCGAGCAGGTCCACGGGGACATCCCGGACCAGCGGGCGGCCCTGCGACCGGCCATCACCCGGATGCACCTGGTGTCCTCGGGCCTTGAGGTCACGGCCACCGTGTCGCTGTCGTCGGGGGAGCGCATCACTGCAGGGTCGGCCCGCGGGTCGGCCTCGCAGTCGGGCGTGCACCGAGCCGTCGCGAACGCCACCCTGCGGGCGGTCGAGGAGCTGGTCGACGGTCGGGTGCGGTTCGAGCTGGATCACCTCGACGTGTCACCGATGGGCAACGAGCGGACCGTGGTCGTCGCCCTGACGTTGCTGTCAACACGCGGGACCGAACGCCTCACCGGTGCAGCGGCGGTCCGGGAGGACGTCCGACAGGCGGTCATCCGGGCCACCCTCGACGCGCTGAACCGTCGGGTTGAGGTACTGCTCGGCTGAGCCACCGATACGTTCGGGCGATGACCTCGACGGTGTGTCTGCAGGGCGGCGGTGAGTTCTCACCTGGCTGCCGCACCATGGATACCGAGCTCGTACGCCGGGCCGGTGGCCGCGTCGTCGTCAGCGCCCTGGCCGGGACGCCGGGCAGTGACTACCGGTCTGCGACCGCCAACGGGGTCAGGCATTTCCGGGCCATCGGTGCTGCCGACGTCGTGGGGGCACCCGACGCGCGGGACGAGCCGGCCGCGGCGATCGAGGTCCTGCGGTCAGCCCGGCTGCTCGTGCTGCCCGGTGGGTCACCGACCCGGCTGCTCGACGCGCTGCGGCAAACCGGTGTCGGACAGCTGGTCGCCGAGCTGCTCGAGCGCGACGGTGTCGTGATGGGCGCCAGCGCCGGCGCGATGGTGCTCTGCCCATGGACGGTGCTGCCCGACCGGCGGGGTGCCCAGGGTCCTGTGGTCGAGCCGGGCCTGGACCTCGTGCCGGCGGTCGCGGTGCTCCCGCACTGGCGGGCCGGCTCCGACCGCGGCGACTGGGAACGCGCCATCGCGGCTAGGGCAGGCGACGGGGTGCAGCTGCTCGGGCTGCCGGAGGAGTCCGGGGTCATCGTCGAAGGCACCAGCTTCACCGCGGTCGGCCAGTCACCCAGCCGGTTGATCAGCCAGGGTCGAGATCTCGCGATCGGCGAGCGGTGGGACACAGCATGAGTCGGACCGACGTACGCCTGTCCGACGAGCAGCTCCCGGCGCTCGACGGCCTGCTCCCGCCGTGGCCGGGGCAGGACGTGGCCGGTGTGTTCGTGCGGACCGCCCCGGGCCCGCCGGCTGGCGGTGAACCGGCGTTGTTCGTGCATGGGCTGGGCGGCGCGTCGACGAACTGGACCGACCTGATGGGCCTGCTGGCCGGCCGACTCGACGCGCGGGCCCTGGACCTGCCCGGCTTCGGGCGGTCCGCGCCGCCGGCCAATGGCCGCTACTCGCTCGGCACGCATGTCCGAGCCGTCGTCGGTCTGCTGGAGCAGCAGGAGCGCGGGCCGGTGCACCTGTTCGGCAATTCCCTCGGTGGGGCAGTGTCGACCCGGGTGGCCGCCTGGCGACCGGACCTCGTGCGCACCCTGACGCTCGTCTCGCCCGCCTTCCCGTCGCTCACCCCA
>JAYUMN010000077.1:0-11850 GCA_043762595.1 Frankiales bacterium | reverse complement strand
CCGCGCTGCTGGCGGTCGGGTTGAACCCGCTGGCCGCCAATGTCACCAACACCGTCGGCCTGCTGCCCGGCTACCTCGGCGGGATGGTTGCCTACCGCGACGAGTTGGCCGGTCAGCGGCAGCGGGTGCTCGAGCTCGGCGTCGTCGTCGCGATCGGCGCAGGGCTGGGCTGCGCCCTGCTGCTGCTCACCCCGGTGGCGGCGTTCAGCGCCGTCGCGCCGTACCTCGTGCTGACCGCCTGCGCGCTGCTGGCCGCGCAGCCCCGGCTCAGCGCGGCGCTACGCCGCCGCGACGGTGGCGATGTGCGCCACCGTCCGTGGCCGCTGCGCGCGGCGGTGCTGCTGGGAGGGATCTACGCGTCCTATTTCGGCGCTGCTGTCGGGGTGCTGTTACTCGCCGTCATGGGCGTGCTGCTCAACGACTCGCTGCAGCGCGTCAACGCGGTCAAGACCACCCTCAGCTCCATCGCGACGGTGCTCGGGGCAACCGTGTATCTGCTGCTCGCACCGGTGCACCTGCCCGAGGCCGGGGTGCTGATGGTGTCGAGCCTGGTCGGTGGCCGGGTCGGTGGCGGGCTCGCGCGCAGGCTGCCGGACCAGGTGCTGCGCGGGCTTGTGCTCGTGGTCGGGATCGGCGTCGCCGTGCGCCTGCTGCGGTGAGGCCCGACGATGGCCCGATGTGTCTCGGCGTGTTCGGCCTGCTGGGGATGCTGTTACCGGTGCTGCTGCTCCTGAGCGCCGTCCGGGCGCTGGGTTCGCACGGACCCGCCGGCTGGCTCCTCGCCGCCCTGCTCGTTGCAGCCGTGTTCACCGTCTCGGTGTGGCTGGCCAACCGGACACTCGCCTGGTGGCGGTCGACGAAGGCCCCCGAGCGGGTCGAGCGCGGGCCCCGTCAGGACCGTCCGACGACGCGATGATGCCGCGCGGGACCCGGCACCTGCCCGGCGGACAATCCGTGCCGACTCCGGTCGGGCGCCAACGAGCTGCCGCTGACGTTGCAGGTCTTTCCTGGCCGCAGCCTGCGGCCTGTGTCAACCCGGGTAGCCGCCCGGGGATGGGTGCTGTCGTCCTTCGAGCATCCAACGGCGACCGCACGGGTTCGCGGCGATGCCAGGCGCTGTCAACGACCGGGATGCGATCCACAACGAGCAGGACGCGGCCGATCGTTACCCGTGACGCGCCACGGTCATATCTCAAGGCGGGCGAAGTTCAGCGCGACCCAACCCGCCCGGTGTCCGCCCACTGGGGGCCGGCGACGTGGCCGCTCATCGCTGGGTTCACTCTGGTGGCCCCGAAGTAGCCGTCTGCGTACACGCGCTGGATTTTCACGACGTCCCCGGTGTGCGGGGCGACGATCATCAGCCCGTCCCCGAGATACATCCCCATGTGCTCGATGCTGGTGTAGTCAGCCGGGTTCGTGGCCCAGAACAGCAGGTCGCCCGGGGCGAGCTGTGCCAGGCTCGGATGGGGGCCGGTCAGGTACTGCTGCGCTGCTGTGCGGGGTAGCGCGATACCGGCCGCGGCGTACGCGTAGCCGGTGAACCCCGAACAGTCGAAGCTGTCCGGTCCCACCGCCCCCCACACGTATGGCTTGCCGAGCTGCTGCCGGGCGACGGCGAGGACCGTCGCGAGCTGCGCACCGGGCGCTGTGTCGCCCGCGGGCAGCGCCGTACCTCCTGGAAGCTCTGCCGTGGTGAGCGGAGTCCGATCGCCGGAGGCAGTCAGCAGGCCAGCCGACCCAGGCGGCGGGGTGGCCGCGTGAGCGGCGTTCAGCTGCGCGGTGAACGAGGCGGCGGCGGCGGCGGCGGCGGCGTCCTGCTGCTGCTGCACGAGGGCAAGGACCAGGCTGTCTGCCGTGGCGATCAGGGCTTGTTGCCGACGGAGCAGTTCTCGCACCTGGTCGGCCGCCGAAACGACCTGCAAGCTGCGGCGGGTCGTCAGCTCGGCAGCGTGCTTGGCGGCGGCCTGCGCGGCAGTCAACCGCTTCATTGCGACAACGGCTCGGCCCTGGGCGGCGCGGTCGCCGGTCAGGACGTACTGCACCATCGTGGTCTGGTGCAGCGCCTCGTCCAGGCTGGTGCTGTTCAGCACGCTGGCGTACAACCCTGCTTGGCCGCCGCGCATGTAGAGCGTCCGGACCCGCCCATCCCGATCGGCGCCACGGCTGCGGGCCGCTCGGTCAGCCTGTGTCACCGCCTGCTCAAGACTGACCCGGGCGCCGACCTGCTGGCCGAGCTGGCCGTCCAGCAGGTCGTACCGCTCCACCGCCCGGTCGGCCTGAGACTGCAGATCGCTCAACTGGAGCCGCAGCACAGCGGCCCGGGTTGTCGCACTGCCTAGCGCGTCCGCGCGGGCTACCGTGCTCGCGCCTGCGGCCCCCGCGGCCATCGCCAGCGCGAACGCCACCAACACCGAGCAAAGCCGCCAGGCCCGAGGACTCACCCGCCACCGTCCAGGTCCCCGCACACAAACTTCGGTCACGGTCATGCCTCGACGTCCGAGGGTGGGGCCTTGAGCCACGACCCGCGATCCATCAACCAGCGCCGGGGCACGTCCGGGCCACTGGTTGCTTGGTACGCCGTCAACGGTCTCCCGGTTGGCGGCGTACCATCTGATACCTCTGGAGGTATGAAATGGCGTACGGGACCACGATTACGACTCACCTGCCATTCGACGAGGCAGTGGCGCGCACCCGAACTGCTCTTGCCGCACAGGGGTTCGGGATCCTCACCGAGATCGACGTGCAAGCGACACTGAAAGCCAAGCTGGACCAGGACATGGAGCCTTACCTGATCCTGGGCGCGTGCAACCCGCAACTCGCGCACGAGGCTCTGACGGTGGAGCGCGACATCGGCTTGCTCCTACCGTGCAACGTCGTCGTACGACGCGACGGTGACCAGACCTTGGTGCAGGCCTTGGACCCCCAGGTGATGGTCAACCTCCCCGGGCTGCCGGCGCTGCAGCCCGTCGCTGACGAGGCTGGTCGCCGCCTCCGAGCCGCCCTTGATGAGGTGCGCGGCTCGTGAACAGGCGGCCTTGAGGTCCTTGGTGGCCGCAGGGAGAGCAGTCCGACCTGGGTCGAGGCCTGGCGCTACCTGTGTGAGTGAGTGGGTGCGTCGTCATGCGAATGCGTGCCGCCGGCGTCGTGCGGGTGGTCTGTCCCCCGGTGCATTCCGCGCATCAGCAAGACCAGCATGCCTAGGCAGGCCAACGGCCAGAGCAGGAACAGCACACCGCCACCGAGGCTGCCGGCGGAGACCAAGATGGCCCCGACCGTCAGTAGGCCGGTCGTCAGGTAGGAGTGCTTGGTGTTCATGTTGGCCGTCTCCCGGGTTCTGTTGGGCCGCTGACCGGCCGTGCTGGCCCTGCCTTCACGCGAGGTCCGCGCGGCCGGCCTGGTCAGGGCCGAAGGTCCCGCATCACGAGACGCTGCTGGCCGTCGGGTTCCCGGGGCACTGCCGGATCAGGTCGGACGCTCGGATGGCGCCCCAGAACGCGTCGGCCCAGACCCGGTAGCCGCGGTCGTTCGGGTGGAACCAGTCGGCGGCAAACTGCGACGCCATCGCCGCCCACCCCTCGCGGCGCAGAGCCTCGTGCAGCGGGACGGTTGGTAGCCCGCGTGCCGACGCGAGACGCCGTAGGGACCCGGCCGCGCGCAGCGCGTCGCGCTCCCAGTGGCCGTGCATGAAGTACGGCACATCCGCGATGACCGTCTGGGGTGGCAGGGCGCTGATCAGCCGGGCGGCACACGCGTCAAACGCGTCGGGGTCGGCTCGGAACATGTCGTTTCCACCGATGGCCACGGTGACCAGATCCGGGCGCAGTCCCTGGAGGAGCGGCAGCTGCTCGCGCAGCAGGTCCTCGACGGTCGCGCCGGATCTGCTCAGGTTGACGACCTGCACCGGCCGGCCGATGGTGCAGGCGAGGCGTTCCGCGAGCAGCCCGACGTAGCCCCGATCGGGTCGGCTCGCGCCGACGCCTTGCGCGGCGGAGTCGCCGAGCGCGACGTACAGCAGGCCACCGGACGGTCCCTGCGGCTGCGCCCAGTACCGGCGGGCAACCGCGACGCCGCGCTTCACCCGGGCCAGGCGGACGCACCAGACGGCAAGACTCACCACAACAGCGGTGCGGCCGACTCGGCAGGTCCGACCCAGCGCGGAGCTGACGGCAGGTCCGCACAGTCCGTCGGTCGTCACGGCCTGCGGCTCCCGCTCGGCGCCGCACTGCCGGGTCGGCGACCTGGCAGCCGGTCTGGTCTCGGTTGGGGCGCAGTGTGCCGGTCGAGGATGAGCAGGTAGCCGCCGAGGGCGATGGCGAACACGACCAGCCAGCTCAGCCCGCGTCCCGGCAGGTAGTGACTGGCCAGGTGCCCGAGGAACACCTCCTGCCACGGCTTGTGAGGGATGTTCTCCGGGATGACCAGGTCAGGAGCCGCCGCGTAGACGTGTGCCAGCAGGATCCAGACCAGCGGGAACGAGACGGCCCGGCGGTGCCGCCAGGACCACCAGGCCATCAGGATCAGGGCACACGTCGCGCCGGCAAAGAAGTGGACGTACCAGTGCCAGCTTGCGGCCGCCGCGGCGTACTTGCCGAGGAGCCACACCTCGACCGCGACCGGCACGACGATCCCGGCAGCCGCCGTGGCGACGTGGCCCACCGCCGGGTCGCGTCGCACGACGTGGGTGCTCACGTGTCGCTCACAGCGGTGAGCACTTCGGACAGCCGGCGATCCTGCCCGGGGTCCTGGGTGCGGTAGCGGACCGTCCCGTCCGGACCGACGACGGCATAGCCGACGGGATAGCCCCGATCGCGAGGCGTCCGCATGAACAGCGCCCGACTCACCGAGCCGGTCGGGTCCGAGAGCAGCGAGATGCCGACGGGCGCCGGGTCCGTACTCCTGACCGGCTGAACGACAACGACGTGTGCCCTGCGCAGAAGCTCTCGTCCCTCGCCGGCAGCGAGCGCGCCGAGCAGCCGCGGTAGCCGATCGGGGCGCGTGAAGAACACGACCGAGCGGCTGCCTGTGGGACCCAGACCCGTCAGCGGAGGGGCCACGGATCGCGGCGGGTTCGCGTCGGTGAAGCCGGGACGCTGGAGCGCCTGGTCCGGGTCGTCCAGCGGTGAGGAGCCGACCCGGACCGTCAGGAGCCCTGCACCCAGCACCGCCACGGAGCCGAGCCAGACGGCGATCAGCCGGACTGGTCGTCGGGCCATGCGAGCCGTCACCAGCACCTCATGCCCCCCTCGCCGTCCGGCCACTGCCGGGCCACATCAACGCGACCAGGCAGACCAACCTGTTCAAGCAATCCAGGGTCGGCGACCGTACCAACGTCCCTGCCACCAACATGCCCGGGCCTGCTCCCGGACACCAGGGCCATAGGTCCTGCGCTCCGAGGAACGGCGTTGTGGGCTCCACCAAGGTCGAGGCGAACCCATTGTTTGCCGCTGGGGCCTGGTGCCGAGCCGGTGCCAACAGCTCACCGAGGCCGACCCCCAGCAGCACCGCACGCAGGGAGCAAGAGTGCGGTGAACAGACCACGGACGGCCGTCGTGACCCGACCCGACGCCGCATGGCCACCGGCCGGCGGCCATGCGGCCCGGTCCAGCCCCGCCCGAGCTCCCGGGTCGTGACCGTCCAGGATTGCTGGGTCGGGTCGCACCCGCGCGACTCCGGGTCGATCCAGCACGCAAGCTCCTCTCAGGCGAGTTCCTGCGCGACCTCGTCCTGGACGGCGGTCACCTTGGGACACGGGCACCACTCGTCGTGCCAGGCCCGGCGGCAGCCCGGCGGGTAGACCAGCGAGCGCACCACCCGCGCCGGGTTGCCGGCGACGAGCACGTCGTCCGGTACGTCGCGGGTGACGACGGCGCCGGCCGCAACGAGCACCCGCTTGCCGATGGTGACCCCGGGCAGCACCATCGACCGTGCGCCGAGCCAGGTGCCGGCACCGATCCGCACTGGTGCCTCCACGTGGGCCCGGCCCTCGACCCCGTGGCTGTTGCTGTCCATCACGTAGACCTCGTTGGCCATCGCCACGTCGTCGCCGATGACGATCTCGACGACCGAGAGCAGGGTCGTCCCGACGTTGATGAAAACCCGGTCGCCGATGCGGATCCGGCCCCAGCCACTGACGAGGGTCTTGCGATGCGCCGACCAGATCTTGAAGTCGTCGCCGATCTCCAGGTCGCTGGCGTCGACCACCGGACGGCCGAGCACCCGCGCCCGCCGCCCGACCTTAGCGACCTTGCGCAACCGCCAGCGGGCGGTCAGGGCCTGCCGGACAGCGGCCCGGCGCCACCGCCACTCGATCCGCTTGCGCGCCAGGTCCACCGGCGCACCGTACGACGTGCCGCCGCCCCTGCCCCGACGTACGGTCGGGAAATGGTCACCCTGGTCGCCCTGCACGGCAACGGCGGCGGCGGCTTCCGCTTCTCCCTCATCGGCCCGTACCTGCCGGACGACGTGCAGCTGGTCGCGCCGTCGCTGCCGGGCTTCGCCGGTGGGCCGCCGATGGCCGACACGTCGCTGGCCGCGCTCGCGCGCCACGTGCGCTCGCTGCTGGCCGAGTTGCCCCGGCCGCTCGTGTTGCTCGGGCACGGGATCGGCGGCTCGGTCGCGCTTGAGGTCCTGCAGCAGGACGCCTCGACCGTCGACGGGGTGATCCTGCACGCACCGGTCGGCGCCCGGCTGGACACCCGGCTGTTCCCGCGGCTGATGCGGCTCCCCGGCGCGACGTCGTTCCTGCGCTGGGGGATCAGCTCGCAACTGACCCGGCCGTTCGTCCGCCGGCGGCTGTTCACGCCCGGCGCCGTCCCACGGGCCACCGCCGACCGGTTCCTGCGGGCCTACGGCGAGTGCCAGGCGTTCGGCCCGATGTTTCAGGTGATCACGCCCGCGTGGTGGGCCGGCCTGGCGCCACACGACACAGCCTCGGTGCTGCTGTGGGGCAAAGGGGACGGGGTGCTCGGCGCCGACCAGGTGCAGGACTACCGCCGGCTGCTTCCCCAAGCCTCGGTCGAGGTCGTCGAGGACTGGACGCACTGGCCGATGCTCGAGCAACCGGCCGACTACGCCGCCGTCGTGACCCGGCTTGCCCGAGCGCTCGGATGACGCTCGTCCGGTTCGGCGACCCGTTGCCGCCCGCCGTCGGCCCAAAGGCAGCCCTGCTGTCCCGGTGCGCCGCCGCCGGCCTGCGGGTGCCGGCCGGGGCGGTGTGGCTCGACGCCGATGGCTCCGAACCGACCACCGCCGCGCTCGGTCCGCTGCGGCCCGGCGAGCGGGTCGCCCTGCGGTCGGCCTTCGCCGCGGAGGACGGTGCGAAGCAGAGCGCCGCAGGCCGCTACACCAGCGTGCTGCACGTCAGCACCGACGACCCGGCCGCCCTCACCGGGGCGCTGCACGCCGTCTGGGCCAGCGGCCCGGGGACCCGCCGGGACATCCTTGTCATGCGAATGGTCGACGCCGTGCACGCCGGTGTGGCCGGGCTGCAGGAGGACTTCGAAGACGACCTCGTCGAGGCCGTCGAGGGCACCGCGGAAGGCCTCGTCGGCGGAACCGCCACCGACGTGCGGCGGCTGCTCGTGCCGCGCCTCCGGCACAGTTGGGAACGTGCCCACCGCGGCAGCGACCACTGGCGCACGCCGCTGCCGCCCTGGGCGATGCGGCTGGCCCGGCTGCTGCGCGGCGTACGCCGGGTCGTCCGCGCCGGCGACTGGGACGTCGAATGGGCCGATGACGGCCGAGTCTGCTGGTTGCTGCAGGTCCGCCGGCTCAGCCGGCCGGTGCGCCGCGACGAGACCTACACCCTCGCCAACCACAAGGAGATCCTGCCGCCGCTGCCGTCGGTGCTGATGGCCGGCCTCATCGCCGAACGTGGCCGGGAGCTGTTCGCCTTCTACCGCCGGTTCGACCGGGCGCTGCCGGCGGACCGGTCGATGATCGGGGTCTTCGAGGGGCGGCCGTATCTCGACCTGTCGCTGCTCGAGGACATGCTGCGCATGCTCGGCTTGCCCACCCCGCTGCTCGCCGACTCGATGGGCGGTCACACCGCCATCCCGGCGGGCCTGCGACCGCTCCGGCTGCTCACCAAGGCGCCGGCGCTGCTGCGGATGGCCCGAGACCAAGCAGCTGCCCCAGGCCGGCTGCCAATGATCATCGCGGAAATGCAACGCCTGCAGGACAGGGCATCTCGCGCCGGTACCGCGACGGAGGTGCTGGCGGCCGCGGGTGACGCCTACGTGCACCTGGTGACCGGGATGATGTCGCTGTCGACCGCGATCGGGCCGCCACTGGCCCTGTTGCGCAAGACCGGCACCCTGCACCAGCACGCCGCCCGGAGCCGGTCCGCCGGCACCGTCATGTGGGACGACCTCGACGCCGTACGCCGGGGCGCGATGACGCTCGACGGCTGGCTGACCCGGCACGGCCACCGGGGCGTCTACGAGAGCGATCTGGCCGAACCGCGGTTCGCCGAACGGCCACCCGTGTCCGGTACCGGCTCGACCGCCCGGCCGGTGCTCCCCCCGCGGACCGTTGCCGGCGCGCTCACCTTGCCGCTGTGGTGGCAAGCCGGCCGGGCCGTGCAGGCCCGGGAGCACTGGCGGGACGAGGCGATGCGCACCTTCGCGGTGCTCCGCCGCCGCCTGATCGAGCTGGCCCCCGTCGAGCCTTGGCTGCTCACCCCCGACGAGGTGCGCGCGCTCGACCGCGGCTGGCGACCAGACGACGCCTTCTGGGCGGCCCGGCACGCCGAGCGGGCCCGGCACGAGCAATGGGACCCGCCCGACCTGATCGGGGCCCGCGAGGACACTGACCGGTGGCGGCACGGCTCCAGCGCCGCCGGCAGTTCGACACCCGGCCGCGGCTCGGCGGCCGGCAGCAGTTCGGCACCCGGCCGCGGCTCGGCGGCCGGCCGGGGTTCGGCGGCCGGCCGGGGTTCGGCATCCCACAGCGGCGGGGCCCGGCTGCGCGGCCTCGGCCTGACCAGCGGCACGGTGACCGGGCAGGCCTGGGTGCTCCGCACCCCCTCGACCGAGCTGCCCGACGGATGGGACCGGGCGTCCACCGTGCTCGTCGCGCGGGCCGTCGACGCCGGCTGGATCCCGACCTTCGCCCTGGTCGCGGCGGTGGTTGTCGAGACCGGCGGCGACCTCTCGCACGGCTCGATCATCCTGCGCGAGATCGGGCTCCCCGCCGTCACCAACGTGCAAGGCGCCACCAGGACCATCGCACCGGGCACCCTTGTCGAGGTCCGGGCCCGGCCGGGCGTCGTCCTCGTACCCTCGCCCCATGGGTGACGACGAGCCGATCTGCTCGGCCAAGGGCTGCCGGGCGGTGGCCCGGCACGTCCTGGTCTGGAACAACCCGAAGCTGCACACACCCGACCGGGAGAAGACCTGGGCCGCCTGCGACACCCACCTGACCAGCCTGTCCGAGTATCTCGACGTCCGGAGCTTCCTGCGCCGCGTCGACCCCCGATGACGTCGGCCAGCACGGTCCCGAGGCACTGTTGCGGCGGGCGGACCGGCAGCTGGCTGCACGACACCCCGGCGCGGCGGGGGCTGGCAAGGCTCACGGCTCGAACCGGTAGCCCATCACCGGCTCGGTCAGCAGATGCACCGGGTGCGCCGGGTCGGGCTCGAGCTTGCGGCGCAGCTGTGCGATGTAGACCTGTAGGTAGTGGCTCTCGGTCTCGTCCGCCGAGCCCCACACCTCCTGCGGCAACTGCTTCTGGGCCACCATCCGGCCTGGTGAGCGCACCAGCACCTCGAGCAGGTGCCACTCGGTTGGGGTGAGCCGGACCTCACCGCCGGCTCTGGTCATCCGGCGGACCGCCAGATCCACGGTGAAGTCCTCGGTCGCCACGATCGGCACGTCGCCGGCGGGCGCGGCGGTACGCCGTACCGCCGGCGGAGCCTGGCTCGCAGCTCATCCAGCCCGAACGGCTTGCTGACGTCGTCGTCGGCGCCGGCGTCGAGGGCAGCGACCTGCTCGGCCTGCTCCTGCCGGGCCGAGCGCACCAGCACCGGCACGTTGGTCCAGCCGCGCAGGCCCTCAAGCACCTGCAACCCGTCCAGATCGGGCAGGCCGAGATCCAGCACGACCACGTCCGGCGGTCGGCTGCTGGCACTGGCGAGCGCCTCGGCGCCGGTCCGGGCGACCTCGACGTCCTACCCACGGGCCTTGAGGTTGATCGACAACGCCCGGGCCAGCGCGCGGTCGTCGTCGACGACGAGCACCCGGGTCACGAGGGCAACACGACCGTCATCGTCAGGCCGCCCCGGAGGTCGTGGCGCGTTCGAGCCGGCCACCCATGGCGTCGAGGAACCCGCGGACGACCAGCAGCCCGGGCCCGACCCCGCCGGAGGTTCGGTCGCTCCCGAACGGTGGCGGCATCTCAGCCATTTCGGGCCCGTGATCGATCACCTCAAGACGACTCGGCGTCGCCTGCACCAACCCCTGCTTCGAGCATCACGACCTGCGAGGCGCTGAAGGCAGATCGGACCCGTTCGAGCAGGGCCGGCAGCCTCTGCTGGGCTCCGAGTGTCGAGCCGGCGACCGTTGACAACGCCTGCGCCTCCGCGGCTGCGCGGGCCGCCTCGGCGGTGCGGCGGGCCGCGAGGTCGACGATGACGCTGACCGCGACAGCGACGGCGAGGTAGGCACCGAGCACGAGCAGATCCTGCGGCCGGTCGACGGTCAACTGGCGCACCGGCGGGGTGAAGAAGAAGTGCAGCGACAGCGGCACTACGACCGCGTCAGCATCGAGCTCGCACCCGACGTGGCCGGCGTGGCACTGCCCAGCCGAAACCACGCCGTCGTGCTCGACTCCAAACTCCACCCGCCGATGCTGCGGGCCCTGACCTACGCCAAGGCGACCCGCCCGCACGACCTGACTGGACTGACGGTCGCGATCGACAAGGCCGACGCCGAGGCGCTGCTCGCCGAGTGGGACGCCCGCGGCATCAGCATCCCGCTGACGATCATCGATTCGCGCTACCGGGAGGTCACCCGGCCGGTGCTGGATTCCATCAAGCTGGCGAGCCCGCGCGACGTCGTGACCGTCTTCATCCCCGAGTACGTCGTCGGCAAGTGGTGGGAGCAACTGCTGCACAACCAGAGCGCGCTGCGCCTGAAGCGCCGATTGCTCTACCAACCCGGGGTGATGGTCACCTCGGTCCCTTCCCAGCTGTGCTCGTCGCAGGACCGGTCTGGCGAGAAGATCGGCTGAGCAGCCCCGAGCCGCGCATCTGGCAGGCTGAGGTGATGCTCGCGTTCGCTGGACAGCAGGTCGTGGCCCGCGACCTGCCAGGAATCCCGGCGCTGGTCATGAACACCCACATCACCGGTCTGGCTGTCGCCCGCTCCCTGGGCCGGGCCGGGGTCGCTGTCCTCGGGCTCGACAAGGAACGCGGTGGGCTGGGCCAGCACTCCCGCCACCTGGCCGGGGTGGGGCTCGTGCCAGGTCCCGAGGTCGACGGCGGTGCCGCCCTCGCCGAGCACCTGCTGCAGCTCGCGCCGTCCTTCGCCGAACGGCCGGTGCTCTTCGCGACCAACGACGACTGGGTGTTGGCGCTGGCCCGCCACCGGCAGGAGCTCGAGCCGCACTACCGCTACCCCTTCGCGGCGTACGACGTGGTGCAGCGGGCCCTGTCCAAGACCGGGCTCTACCGGGCCTGCGCGGCGAACGGCATCGCGGTGCCGCGCACCTGGTACTTCGGCGACCCGGCCGAGACCGCCTCGCAGGTGCCCTATCCGTGCGTGCTCAAGCCGGATGACAGCCGCGGCTTCTACAACGCGTTCGGCGTCAAGGTGTTCGTGGTGCAGACCCCGACCGAGTTGCTCGCCGGC
>JAYUMN010000076.1:0-5622 GCA_043762595.1 Frankiales bacterium | reverse complement strand
CGGCGGCCGCTGGTCGCGCCGAGTGCCCAGCCGGCGAGGAGGGCGATTCCGAGGCACAGGAACGGCACCGAGGGCAACGCGTAGAACAGGAACATCGTGCGCCCCTTCAGGTCGCTGGGCACCCAGGGCACGATTCCGGCGGCGAGCATGGTGAGCAGCGAGCTGGCGCGCCAGTCCCGCCGGGACACCCACATCGCCAGCAACCCGAGCGCGACCGGGACCATCGTCCACCACAGCGCCGGTGTCCCGATGGCGAGCACTTCGCGCGAGCAAGCCGGTACCCGGCAGCCGTACTTCCCGGCCGTGACGCCCGAGGGGTAGTAGTAGCTGATTGGCCGTCCGAGCACCAACCAGCTGCCGGGATGCGACTGGTAGGGATGTTTGGCTTGCAGTGTGTGGTGAAAGTTGTAGATCTCCCAGTGGTAGTGCCACCAGGACCGGAGTGCATCAGGCAGCAGGGGCCAGGCCGTGCCGCGGGTGTCGGCCCAGTGCCGGTCCCAACCGAGGTCGCTGACGAACCACCCGGCCCACGAAATGAGATAGAGCCCGGCCGGGAGCACAACCAGGCTCGCGAGCAACGGAATCGTCGTACGACGCAGCGTGGCCCTGACCGGTGCGCGGACGCCGGCGGTGCGTCGGGCGCCGATCTCCCAGCTGAGGCCGAGGACGACCAGGACGGCCAGCGGGTAGAGGCCGCTCCATTTCGTTGCGACGGCCGCGCCGAGGCAGCCGCCGGCGAGGAGCCGCCACGGCCGCCGGCGGTGGTCTCGGACACTGTCGGAGGGACGGGACAGCCTGCGACGCAGGTCATCTCGGTCGACTACCAGGCAGCCGAACGCGGCGACGACCCAGAAGACCAGAAACACGTCCAGCATCGAGATGCGGCTCTGCACGAACGACAGGCCGTCGAGGGACAGCAGGAGGCCGGACAGGGCGCCGAGCAGGGTGGAGCCGGTCATCCGCCGGCCGATCCGGACCACCAGCAGGATCGTCAGTGTGCCGGCGACAGCGGCGGAAAAACGCCAGCCGAAGGGGTTGACTCCGAACAGCTGCTCGCCGCCGGCAATCGCCCACTTGCCCAGTGGTGGGTGGACGACGAAGGCACCTCCCCCGGTGGGGATGCAGTGTGCGTTGCCGTCCTTCGTGGCGTGCTCGACGCCGTAGCGCAGCAGGTTCTGAGCGTCGCAGGAGTAGTAGATCTCGTCGAAGATCTTGCCCGAGCCGTGGTCGCCACCGGTCCCGGGCAGGTCGAGCCGCAGGAAGCGCAGCAGGCCACCGAGCACGGTGACCAGCAGGGTGGCGCCCCAGCCCCCCGAGCTGGTCACCAGCGGCTGCAGCCGGTCCTGCCAGGTTGGGCTCGTGACGTCGGACAGCTGCGGCCGGTCAAGGGTCGCGGTCATGCGGGCTAGCCTAGGGCTGGCACCATCGCCGCATGCCTCTGCTGCTCGCCGGTGTCCCGATCGGCCAGCCGGGTGACGCGAGTGCCCGGCTCCGTGAGGCGCTCGGCGGCGCGCAGGTCGTCGCGGCCGAGGACACCCGCCGGCTGCATCGGCTCTGCAGGGACCTCGGGGTCGAGCTGACCGGCCGGGTGGTCTCCTATTTCGAGGGCAACGAGGCGCAGCGATCGCCGCAGCTGATGGCGGCGCTCAGGGCCGGCGAGACGGTGCTGCTCGTCACCGATGCCGGGATGCCGAGTGTCTCCGATCCGGGCTATCGGCTGGTCGCGGCGGCCGCTGCCGAAGACCTCCCGGTGACCTGTCTGCCTGGGCCGTCCGCGGTGACGACGGCGCTTGCAGTGAGCGGGCTGCCGAGCGACCGCTTCTGCTTCGAGGGTTTCCTGCCCCGCAAGGCCGGCGAGCGCCGTACCCGGCTGGCCGGCCTGGCCGCGGAACGGCGTACGGCGGTGTTGTTCGAGGCGCCGCACCGGCTCGCCGACTCGCTCGCAGACATGGTCGCGGTGCTCGGGCCGAATCGGCGGGCCGTGGTCTGCCGCGAGCTCACCAAGACCCACGAGGAGGTACGCCGGGGCACCTTGGCCGAGCTGGCCGCCCGGTTCGCCGGCGAGGTGCGTGGCGAGATCACCGTCGTCGTCGAGGGGGCCGCCGAGCCGGTCGTTGCAAGCACGCCGGTCGAGCTGGCCCGGCTCGTCGCCGTCCGGGAGGCCAGCGGCGAGGCCCGCAAGGAGGCCATCGCCGGCGTCGCCCGCGAGTTGGGCGTGCCGCGACGGGACGTCTACGACGCCGTCGTGTCGGCGAAGGCCAGGATCGTCGCGGGCTGACCCTCCCTAGAGTGGAGTCATGTCGCGCATCCTGACCGCGGTCGCCTGGCCCTACGCCAACGGCCCCCGTCACATCGGCCATGTGGCCGGCTTCGGCGTACCAGCCGATGTCTTTAGCCGCTACCAGCGGATGGCGGGCAACTCGGTCCTGATGGTCTCGGGTACCGACGAGCACGGTACGCCGATTCAGGTGCAGGCCGACCGCGAGGGGGTGACCGCCCGGGAGCTCGCCGACCGCTACAACCGGGTCATCGCCGAGGACCTGCAGGGACTCGGGATGTCCTACGACCTGTTCACCCGCACGACGACGCGCAACCACTACCGCGTCGTCCAGTCGATGTTCAAGGCGCTGTACGACAATGGCTACGTCGTCGAGCGTTCGCAGCTGTCGGCCATCGACCCGACCACCGGCCGCGGCCTGCCGGACCGCTATCTCGAGGGCATGTGCCCCATCTGCGGCTACGACGGAGCCCGCGGCGACCAGTGCGACAACTGCGGCAACCAGCTCGACCCGAAGGACCTCATCAACCCGCGGTCGAAGATCGACGGCAAGGCGCCGGCGTTCGTCGAGTCGGCGCAGTTCTTCCTCGAGCTACCAGCGTTTGCTGACGCGCTCGGCTCGTGGTTGCAGACCCGCCACGGCTGGCGTCCCAATGTGCTGAAGTTCAGCCAGAACCTGCTGCAGGACCTGCGCCCACGGGCGATCTCGCGCGACCTCGACTGGGGTGTGCCGATCCCGCTGCCCGGTTGGTCCGACCGCGACGACAAGCGCCTCTACGTCTGGTTTGACGCCGTCATCGGCTATTTGTCGGCGTCGGTCGAGTGGGCCCGCCGCACCGGTGAGCCCGATGCGTGGCGACCTTTCTGGCAAGGCGGGTCGGCCGAGTCCTTCTATTTCATGGGCAAGGACAACGTCGTGTTCCACTCGGTCATCTGGCCGGCGATCCTGCTCGGCGCGGGCGGAAAACCGACCGGCTCACCTGGACCGCTGGGTGCCCTCGACCTGCCGAGTGAGGTTGTCTCGAGTGAGTTCCTCACCATGGAGGGCAAGAAGTTCAGCTCGTCGCGCTCTGTCGTCATCTACGTCCGCGACGTGCTCGAGCGCTACGGCGCCGACGCGCTTCGCTACTACCTGGCCGCGGCTGGACCGGAAGGCAGCGACACCGACTTCACCTGGCAGCAATTCGTCACCCGTAACAACACCGAGCTCGTGGCCGGCTGGGGCAATCTCGTCAACCGGACGGTGTCGCTGGTCGCCAGGAACCTGGGCGCGATCCCGCCGGCCGGTGAGGTGACCGGCCCCGACAGCGAGGCCCTCGCGACCAGCCGTAAGGCCTTCGACGACGTCGGCGCGCTGCTCGTCCGGTCGCAACAGAAGGCTGCCCTTGCCGAGGCGATGCGGGTGGTTGGCGAGGCCAACAAGTACCTTTCCGACCAGGCGCCGTGGAAGCTCAAGGACGACCTGCCCCGGCGCGACACCGTGCTGCACGTTGCGCTGCAGCTCGTCGACGACGCCAAGGCCCTGCTCACGCCGTTCCTGCCTGGGTCGTCACAGACTGTCGACGCGATGCTGGGCGGGTCGGCGCCCTGGAGCGGCCAGCCGGAGCTCCGCGAGGTCGACGACCTCGATGGCGGCCCGTCGTACCCGGTGCTGATGGGGGACTACGAGACCGCTGCGGTGTGGGGGTCGGTGCCGATCCGGGTCGGCCAGCCATTGGCAACGCCGATCCCGTTGTTCGCCAAGCTCGACCCCTCGGTCGTCGACGACGAACTGGCCCGGCTGGAGGCCGGGTGAGTTCGCGCGCCGCAGCGCCGCGGGACAGCACACCCCCGCCGGCGCCGGAGCCGTTGGCCGTCCCGGTCGCCGACAGCCATTGTCACCTCGACATCATGGGCTCCGACGTGCCCGCGCAACTCGCGCTGGCGCGGTCGGTTGGCATCGACACGGTCGTGCAGATCGGCGTCGACATGCCGTCGTCGCGCGGGTCAGCTGAGCTGGCAGCCGCGCACGACGCGGTGTGGGCGGCGGTGGCGCTGCATCCGAACGAGGCCGGCAGGGGCGCCGCGACAGCCGAAGCATTGGCCGAGATCGCCGCATTGGCAGCGCTACCGCAGGTCAAGGCGGTGGGGGAGACTGGGCTGGACCATTACCGCACCGGGCCGGAGGGGCACCGGCGGCAAGAGGAGTCCTTCCGTGCCCACATCCAGATCGCCAAGCAGGCCGGCAAGACCCTGGTCATCCACGATCGGGAGGCCCACGACGACGTGTTGCGGGTGCTGCTCGGCGAGGGCGCGCCGGAGCGGGTCGTGTTCCACTGCTTCTCAGGCGATCTGGCGATGGCCCGGGTCTGCGCCGAGCACGGCTTCTACCTGTCGTTTGCCGGCCCGGTGACCTTCAAGCCAAACGCCGCGCTCCGCGAGGCCGCCGCGCTGTGCCCAAACGACCGGCTGCTGGTCGAGACCGACGCGCCGTTCCTGACGCCGATGCCGTTCCGGGGGCGGCCCAACGCGCCCTACCTGGTGCCGTTGACGGTGCGTTCACTGGCCGAGACGCGCGGGCAGGACCTCGACGAGCTGTGTGCCGCGATCGCCGCGAACGGCCGGGCGGCCTTCGCGTTCTGAGGGCGACGCGAGCGAGCCACCTGTTGCGCAGGGTGAGAGGGCTCTCACATCCGGGCCGGCCCAGGCGCGCTGACCTGGGCGTTCGGGGTCTGGTCCCGGCTCGTCGTTCGGCCGACCGCTGGCCAAGGTTTGGCAAGCCCGGCATCCGCCGTTACGTTCTCGTGACAGTCGCCGGGGTCGGGGAAGTCCTCAGCGACGTCACGTGCACCGGTCTGCGGTGTTGCTGCGTGCCGTCGCATCCCGTGCCCGGACAGCTCGACCCACGGAGACCTGTGAGCATTCGAACGCGCCCGGCCGCCCTCGCCCTGCAGAGCCTGATCCTTGCCGCTCTTGTCGGTGGCGCCTCCGCCTGGTCGATCACCGGCAAGACCGTCGTCCTCTCGGTCGACGGCGACCTGCGAACCGTGGCGACCCACGGGAGCACCGTCCGCGATGTGCTGGACGCAGCCCATCTGACAGTCGGCGCGCACGACCTGCTCGCCCCGGCGTCGGGCACGAAGGTCCAGGACGGCGCCAGGGTGGTGCTGCGCCGCGGCCGGGAGATGACGTTTGTCGTCGATGGGGCCCCACGCACCGTGTGGGTCACCGCCGGATCGGTCGCCGAGGCGCTCGACCAGATCGGCGTCCGCGCGCAGGGCGCGGTGCTCTCGGCCGACCGCTCACGGGCCATTCCGCTGCGCGGGTTCTTGTTGGACGTCCGGCTGCCCAAGCATGTGCAGGTG
>JAYUMN010000075.1:0-3972 GCA_043762595.1 Frankiales bacterium | reverse complement strand
GGGCTGTACGGCGAGCTCGGGGCCTCGCTCTGTCCGAAGCCCGGGCTGTCCGGCGCGATCACCCGATGGTCGACGGCGAGATCCGCCAGGACCGGCAGCATCGAGGCGTTGGTGGCGCCGAGGCCATGCAGCAGGATGACGGGTGGCGCGTCGGGCGGTCCGGCCTCCAGATAGCAGGTCCGGATGCCGAGCGCCTCGACCTCGTGGGCGCGGGGGAAGGCCGGCGGCACCGACTGGTCGTCGCCAAACATGCCGTCCATCTGCAGCGCCAGCGCGAGGTCGCCGCGCACGGTGACCCGCCCGTCCAGGAACGCGTGCACACCCGAGATCTGGCCCGCGACGACGGCGGCGAGCACCTCGGGCGTGGCCCGGATCAACAGTGTCGGGTCCGCCGCGCCGCCGCGCCGGACCCGCCCTCGACCGTGGTCGAGGTGGACGGTCCACACGCCGTGCTCGCCGGCATCGAACACGACGCTCGCGACCTGGTCAGCGAGCGGGCTGCCGGCCAACGCCCGGCGCAGCCGGCTGGACAGCAGGGCGTCGAGTTCGATGCCGGGAGCTGGGGCGGGCAGTGTCACGCCGTCGACGCGGTCATCCTGCGGAGCAGCCCCACCAGCGTCCGTCGTTCGTCCACCGACAGCGCAGCGATCGGCGGCGGCAGCTGGCGGAGCTGCCCGGCCAGTTCCTCGCGGACCCGTCGGCCGGTCTCGGTGGGCACGAGCGCCTTCACCCGCCGGTCGGTACTGGATGTCCGGCGCTCGACGAGGCCGGCCGCCTCGAGCCGGTCGGCGATGCCGGTGATGTTGCTGGCGTCGCAGCGCAGTAGGCCGGCCAGCTCACGCATCGGCCGTCCACCGTCGTCGAGGTGGTGCAGGGTCACGGCCTGCTGGGGCGTCAGGTCGTGTACCGCGGCGAGCGTCCCGAAGTGCTGGCGCATCAGGTCCATCAGCGTCAGGAGCAACTCCACCTCCTCGGGCCCCCGGGGACGCGACGAGCGGGTGTCCTTCACCGATCCAGCGTACGACGCAGGGGCCGCGTCGCCTGAGGTCGTCAACGACTCAGGCGCCGACCGCTTCCAGACCGGGCGGGAGCGAGCCGGTCGCCTTCTCCCACAGCTTGGCGGTGCCTCGGGCCGCGAGCAGCCGGGCCAGTCCCAGCGCGATGCCGCTGGCGACGGCCCAGGCAACTGCCTCGCTCCAGTCGGTCTCGCGCGAGGCCGGGTTGCGCGGCGGCTCGCCGCCCCGGGTCTTGCTCCACCCCACGTCCATCGCCTTGCGGGTGGCCTTCGCCGCCGCCAGCCCGGTTGTCACGCCGACGATCTTCCACCCGAGCTTCGCCACCGCTGCCATCGCGCTTTGCCCTCGTTTCCCGTCGTCCGGCGTCCTGTGAGTCGTGCCTGCCCAGCCTCGACGGCGGGACACGTTCAGGGGCTGACCCGGGCTCGCTCCAGGGCGGCCACGAGCGCAGCCGGTCGGCGCGTCCCGATCAGCCAGTACGGCGTGTCGTCGGCCGGGTCGGCCAGTTCGAGCCGCACCCCCGACTGGAGCCACGGCCGCAACGCGACGAAGGCCCCCCGCTGCGCCAGCGGGCCGAGCCAGCGCCGTACCCCGGTCGCGTCGAGCGGGGTCACCGTACCCAGTGCGGTCACCGGGATCCGCGCTCCCGGCACGTGGAGCACGCCGTCGGCCAGCCGGATCCGCGAGCGGGAGGACACGATCAGTAGCAGCGTGGTGAGGCCGGGCAGGACGGCGTACGGCAGTAGCGCGCGAAGCGGTCCGTTCGCGCCGCCGTGGATCTCGGCGGCGCCGACAACGGCGATCGCCAGCCCGACCGGCCACCACCACCAGGGGACGGCGAGGCGCTCGTCGTAGGACGGGCCGGTGCTCACGACCGGAATGGCAGCTTGATGGGCAGCGACTTCAGGCCGGCCCCAACCGACTTGAGGTAGTCGGTCAGCGCGGTCGGCACGAGGGTCTCGGCCAGGATGCCGCCGGCCGCGTCCACCCCGACGACGTAGCGGGCCAGCGGAACCGGGTTGGACAGCGCGATCCGGACGGTCCGGGCCACCCAGACCGGGTCGGGCAGCTTGGCCGACCGCGACGACATCGCCTCCCCCCGGGCGTACGCCGCGGCGTACCGCGGGTTGCTGGGTTCCGGGAAGCCGCCGGTCTGCGCCGCCGACCAGATGTCGGTGCCGAACATCCCCGGCTCGACGAGCACCACCCGGACGCCGTCGGCTTCGACCTCCATCCGCAGCGCGTCGGTGACGGCCTCGAGGGCATGCTTACTGGCGCAGTACCAGCCCATCAGCGGGGTCGACAGCCGCCCGGCCACCGAGCTGATGTTGACGATCCGGCCCTCGCCGCGCTCGCGCATGCCTGGCAGGACCAGCCGGGCGATCCGGATCGGCGCGACGACGTTGGTCTCCAGCTGCGCCCGGACGAGCGTGTCGCTGACGTCCTCGACGGCGCCGGACTGCGCGAACCCGGCGTTGTTGACCACCGCCCACGGCCCACCGTCGGTCATCGCCGCGATCTCGCCGAAGGCCTGCTCGCACGACGAGGCGTCGTCGACGTCGCAGATGACGCTTCGGACGGTCACCCCCTTCGTCTCGGCGACCTCGTGCAACCGCTCGGTCTTGGCGGCGCTCCGCGTGGTGCCGATGACGTCCCAGCCGGCGCCAGCCAACTCCAGGCAGGTGACGAGGCCGATGCCGCTGTTGGCCCCCGTGACGACGACGCTCTTGCCCACGGCGCTGCTCCAGGTGTGTGTGAGTCCTGCCGACGGTACGTCGCGGGTAGCGTCGGTGCCCGGTCCGGACGAGCCACGGGAGGTGCAGCACGTGGTGGACGTCGCCGTTCGCCGGCTCGACCCGGCGGTGCCCCTCCCGTCCTACGCCCGAGCGGGTGATGCCGGCTGCGACCTCGTGACGACCGTCGACGTCGAGCTCGGCCCGGGCGAGCGGGCGCTGGTGCCGACCGGCATCGCCATCGCGCTGCCCGACGGGTACGCCGGCTTCGTCCACCCGCGGTCGGGCCTCGCGGTGGACCACGGCGTCGGGCTCGTCAACGCTCCTGGGACGATTGATGCCGGCTACCGGGGTGAGCTCAAGGTCGTCTTGGTCAATCACGACCCGCGCGCGACCGTCCGGCTGCGCCGGCTGGACCGGATCGCCCAGCTCGTGGTGCAGCAGGTCGAGCAGGTGCAGTGGCGTGAGACCGGCGAGCTGCCGGCGTCCGAGCGTGGTGCGGGCGGGCACGGGTCCACAGGGGGCTATTTTGCGGGAGGTGCGTGAGGTGTTCGGTCGGCGCAAGAAGGACGGCGAGCCACGTGAGGTCGACCCGGAGTCGTTCGAGGACGACCTGGACCCGACCGACCGCGCGGCGGAGGACGCCATGTTGCTCGCCGAGCTCGACACCCAGCAGCTGCAACAGGCCCGGCTCGAGCCGCCGAACCGGCCGCAGGGACCGTGGGACCTCGCCGACGCCCCGCAGGACCCGGAGCGGCCCCGGATCGAGCTCGGCGGCCTGCACGTCCCGGTGCCGCAGGACGCCGAGGTGCGCGTCGACGTGAGCCCCGATGGCGAGGTCGTCGCCGCGACGCTGGTCTTCGGTGAGTCCGCGCTGCAGCTCAACGCGTTCGCCGCCCCCCGCAGCGCCGGCATCTGGGACGAGGTCCGCACCGAGATCCGGGACGCGCTGCGCGAGGGCGGGGGCCGCGCCGAGGAGGCCGAGGGGCCGTTCGGCACCGAACTCCAGGCCGGCGTCCCGACCGAGGTCGAGGGCGGGGGCACCGTGATCGCCCCGGCCCGCTTCGTGGGCGTCGACGGACCGCGGTGGTTCCTCCGGGGTCTGGTCACCGGCCCGGCTGCGGTCGACGCTGATCAGGCCGGCCCAATCGAGGCAGCCCTGCGCGACGTCGTCGTCGTCCGCGGGAGCGATCCGATGGCGGTCCGCGACCCGCTCGTGCTGG
>JAYUMN010000074.1:0-4189 GCA_043762595.1 Frankiales bacterium | reverse complement strand
CTCTACACGGCCTTCGCGGCGCCCAAGGGGCGGGCCGACACCGCCGGCCAGCCGCAGTCGCTGGCGATCAAGGACGGACGCAACCTCTACCTGCAGGGTTGCTCAACCTGCCATGGCCTGAACAACCAGGGTGGCGCCGGCGGGCCAAGCCTGATCGGCGTCGGCTCGGCGGCGGTCGTCTATCAGGTCGCCAGCGGCCGGATGCCCCTCGCCAACGGTGGCGCCCAGGCCGCCCGCAAGAAGGTGAAGTACGACCGGGGCCAGATCGACCAACTCGGCGCCTACATCCAATCGGTCGGCGGCGGTCCGCAAATCCCAGCTGGCAACCTCACCGACGGCGATCTTACCAAGGGCGGTGAGCTGTTCCGCACCAACTGCGCGAGCTGTCACAACTTCGCCGGCGCCGGCGGGGCGCTGACCTACGGTAAGTACGCCCCGTCGCTGAAAAAGGCCACCCCTGAGGTCATCTACGGCGCCATGGCGTCCGGGCCAGAAAGCATGCCGCGGTTCTCAGACGGCCAGCTCAGCGTGGCCGAGAAGAAGTCGGTTATCCGCTACGTCCGCTACGTCACGCACGCCGCCGACCCCGGCGGCGCGGCGCTCGGCCACTTCGGGCCCGTCCCTGAGGGCCTGGTCATCTTCCTCGTCGGCATCGGCCTCCTTGTCGTCGTCACCCTCTGGATCGGGGCCCGCGCATGAGCGACATCCCGGCCGCCAGCGGCGGTCAGATCCCCACCAACGAGCCCCGCAGCGGACCGGCGTCCTCCGACGAGGCCAGTTCGGTCCGGGACCGGCTGAAGGCACCGGCCGGACGCGGCGAGCAGAGCGGGCCGGGCGACAGCCGGGTGTCCGACATCAGCTCGACCGACTTCGAGCAGACCGACAGTCGCGCGGGGCTCCGCGGCAATGAGCACGGTGCGGCGCAGATCCATCGAACCCAGATGGCTCCCGAGCACGTCCGGGAGCCGCGCCTGACTGACATCGACGAGGGCGCGGCGCGATCGGCCGAACGCAAGGTCGCCGCGCTGTTTCTGTCGTCGGTTGTCGGCGTCATCGGCTTCGTCGTCACCTACGTCGCGGCGCCGTACAAGTTCGCGGTGCAGCCGGGCAATCAGTACTACACCCCACTGCTCGGGGCGTTCATGGCGCTCGCCCTCGGCGGCATCGGCGCGGGCGCCGTGCTGTGGGCCAAGACGCTGATGGTTGACGAGGAAGCCGTTCAGGACCGGCACGAGAAGGGCTCCTCACCCGAGGACCTGCTCGCCGCGACGGAGTTCATCAAGGACGGCTACGCCAAGAGCGGCCTGCCGCGCCGCAAGCTGTTGCGCAACAGCCTTCTGCTCGGTGCCGGCTCGCTGGCCGTGCTCCCCGTCCCACTGCTGTTCGGTCTCGGCCGCTTCCAGCACAAGGAGGACGCGCTCCGACACACCAGCTGGAAGAAGGGCTCGCGGCTGATCCGCTCCGACGGCACGGCCGTCCGGATGGGCGACGTCGCCATCGGCGGGGTGGAGACCGTCTTTCCCGACGTCCCCGAAGGCAACACCAAGGCCGACTCCGCCAGCCTGATCATCAGGATGCGTCCCGACGAGCTGCACCAGCCGGCCGGGCGGCAGAACTGGTCGGTCGAGGGTCACGTCGTGTATTCGATCATCTGTACCCACCTGGGCTGCCCGGTCAAGCTCTACGAGCAGCAGACACACCATCTGTTCTGCCCCTGTCACCAGTCGACCTTCGACATGCAGGGCATCGGCAAGCCACTGTTCGGCCCGGCCGCCCGACCATTGCCACAACTGGCGATCAGCGTCGATGCGGACGGATACTTCGTCGCACAGGGCGACTACTCCGAGCCCGTCGGCCCTTCATTCTGGGAGCGCAAACCATGAGCGTGTTGACGAAGGGCGCCGAGGGTGGCGCAAAATGGGTGGACGAGCGGCTGGGGGCGTCCGGCTACGTCAAGAAGACCCTCAACAAGGTCTTCCCGGACCACTGGTCGTTCATGCTGGGTGAGATCGCGCTCTACTCGTTTGTCATCCTGCTGCTGACCGGTACCTACCTGACCCTGTTCTACGACTCCTCCACCCGCGAAGTCATCTACAACGGGAGCTACATCCCACTGCGCGGTGTGCCCATGTCGCAGGCCTTCGAGTCGACGTTGAAGATTTCCTTCGATGTCCGCGGTGGCCTCATCATGCGGCAAATCCACCACTGGGCCGCGCTGTTGTTCTTGGCGTCGATAGTTGTGCATCTCTGTCGGGTGTTCTTCACCGGCGCGTTCCGCAAGCCACGCGAGATCAACTGGATCATCGGCGTGGGCTTGCTCACCATGGGCATTCTGGAGGGGTTCGCCGGCTACTCACTGCCCGACGATCTGCTGTCGGGCACCGGTCTGCGGATCGCCTACTCGATCGCCCTGTCGATCCCAGTCATCGGCACCTGGGTGGCCTTTCTCGTCTTCGGCGGCGAGGCCCCCGGCACCGCGATCATCGATCGGCTCTATCCGATCCACATCCTGCTCGTCCCGTTGGCGATCCTCGGCCTGATCAGCTTCCACCTGGCAATGATCTGGTACCAGAAGCACACCCAGTTCGCGGGTCCGGGTCGCACCGAGCACAACGTCGTCGGTTCCCGCATCTACCCGGCGTACGCCGCCAAGGCCGGCGGCTTTTTCTTCCTGGTCTTCGCCGTGATGGCCGCGCTCGGTGGTCTCGCCCAGATCAACCCGATCTGGCTGTACGGGCCGTACAACCCCTCACAGGTGTCAGCCGGCTCGCAACCCGACTGGTATGTCGGGTTCCTCGATGGCTCGACCCGCTTGATGCCCAACTGG
Source organism: Frankiales bacterium (assembly GCA_043762595.1). Lineage (GTDB taxonomy): Bacteria > Actinomycetota > Actinomycetes > Mycobacteriales > SCTD01 > JAYSQK01. The sequence goes on along the minus strand of JAYUMN010000074.1, from coordinate 1,362 downwards.
GAGTTCCGTGGCTTCGGCCACACCTTGTCCTTCAACGTGTTGTTCCCGACGGTGATCCTGCCAGGGATTTTGTTCACGCTGCTCGCGTTGTACCCGTTCCTGGAGGCTCGCTTCACCGGTGATAAGGCGTCGCACAACCTGCTCGACCGGCCACGCGACGTCCCAGTGCGCACCGGTCTGGGCGCGGCGGCACTGTCGTTCTATGTGCTGCTGATGATCGGTGGCGGAAACGACATCATCGCTTCGATCTTCCACGTGAGCATCAACCAGATCACCTACACCCTGCGGGCGCTCATCTTCATCGTGCCACCGGTTGCCTTTCTGGTCACCAAACGGATCTGCCTGTCCCTGCAGCACAGCGACGAGGAACTGCTGCACCACGGCATCGAGTCCGGGACGATCCGGCGGTTGCCCTCAGGGGAGTTCGTCGAGGAAACCGTGCCGCTCCCGTCGCAGTACGCCGTGTTGATTGCTGGCGGGTCAACAGCACAAACGCACGCGCTGCCGGTAGGCCACGATCCCGCGCCAGCCGGGCTGCCGGGGTCGCAGCGCACCCGAGGGTTCTTCCGGCCACGAGCTGTCGGACCAGTCGTACCCGAGTCACCGGCCGGCCTCCCTGAGCTCGAGCAGAGCAGCGGTACCTCGATCGACTAGCCGCATTACGACAACGCCCCGCCCTGCTTACGGGCGGGGCGTTGTCGTGTCCGGTCACCCGCTAGTGTCGCGTGGCTGAGGTTTGTTTACGCTTGGCTTTGGCCAGGATGGTCTCGGCGTCTTTGGTCCAGATGAAGGGTTCGCAGCGGTCGTTCCAGCCGTCGATGAAGGCGCGGATCGCGTCTTTGAGGTCGCGGACCGAATGGAAGCTGCCACGCCGGATGGCTTGGCGGGTGATGATCCCGAAGAAGATCTCGACCAGGTTCAGCCACGACCCGCTGGTTGGGGTGAAGTGCATGGTCACCCGGGGGTTTTTGGCTAGCCAGGCCTGCACGTTGGCATGTTTGTGGGTGGCGTAGTTGTCAGCCACGACGTGCAGCTTGCGGCGGGGGTAGGTCTTCGCGACGAGCTTGAGGAAGGCCAGGAACTCAACGTTGGTGTGCCGCTCGTAGCAGGCGTCGGTGACCTTGCCGGTCGCGACCTCCAAAGCTGCGAACAGGCTGGTCGTGCCGTGCCTGAGGTAGTCGTGAGTCTGCTTCTCCGCCATCCCTGGACGCAGCGGCAGGATCGGTGCGGTCCGGTCCAGCGCCTGGATCTGGGTCTTCTCATCGATACACACGACGATGGCGTTCTGAGGCGGCTGCATATACAGCCCGACGACGTCGCGGACCTTCGCGTATGCAGGGAACGACGACGGACGAGGCACCG
>JAYUMN010000073.1:0-4127 GCA_043762595.1 Frankiales bacterium | reverse complement strand
CGAGGGTCTTGCGGGGTCGCTTGTTGAGGCGCTGCGCGATGTCGTCGAGCTGAGCCTGGGTGACGTCTTGAGGTTCATCCCGTGTGGGCGGTACTGCCGGACGAGCCCGTTGTTCTCGTTCGTCCTGCGTTGCGAGGGGCTCTTGGGGTCGCAGAAGTAGACCTGAATGCCGGTGCCCCCGGTGAACTATTCGTGCCTGGTCGTCTCCGGTCCGCGGTCCCAGGTCAGGGACTGCTTGAGCTGGTCGGGTAACTGCTGGACGGTGGCCGTCAGGGCCGCGATGACACAGTCCGTGGTCTTGTTCTCCAGCTCCACCAGCTCCACCGACCGACACGCGCTGATTGGGGCCGTGGCGCTACCGGCCTTGGGGCGAGCGGGGCGGCAGGATGGCGTTCATGACCCGCAACTCCGAAGCCGTGGTCCAGTTGTGGCGCAACACCTCGAACGTAAGGCTGGTCACCGTCGGTGATGATCGGCAGCCCACCTATCTGCTGCGAGCCGCCGAGCTGGAGTCATCGGTGCTTGCCGTGGCCGCGGCGGCAGGTGTTGAGGGCCAGGACATGCCGGGTCTGCACGGCCTGTGCGTGGAAGCCATCAGATCAGCCGAACGTGACGTCCGGTAGAACGCCCAGCCCAGCGGTCACGGACCTGGGCAGAACAAGTACGTCATCATCGCAAGGGCCGCTGGTCGAGTTCCACGCGCAAGATCGGCCCGGTCTCGGACAGCGTCGATCCCGGTGGGCTGAACTACCCGGCTGACACCTGCCGTAGCAACGCGGCGAGGGTCGCGGTGTAGCGCGCAAGGTCGGCGTTCTACGCGCCTACGTGGGTTGCGCCCCCGAGCGACACCTCGCGGACCAGGTCCGGGTGCGCCCGGGCCAGGCCGTCGCTGGTGGCGATCGGGACGGTGTCGTCGGCCGTACCGTGAAACAGCAGCGTGGACACCCGCAGCCAGCGTGCGCCGAGGTGGTCGATGCGTTCCCAGTCGATGCCGTATCGCAGACCGGCATGGGCCTCAGCGATCCAGGTCAACGGCCTGGGGATAGGGGTGCAGACCACCGGCAGCCGCTGTCTGTTTCGCACCCGGGCCTCGGGGAGCACCAGCAGCCCGAGCAGGCCCGCCACCTCCGACTCCGCGGGCAGCAACTGGCGCAGGATCCGGGTCAGCCGGATGGCCTCATTTGTGAGCTCGGTGCGGACCGGGTCGCCTTCGCCGGTGGCGAGGTTGCCCTCGTTGAACACGAGGAACAGCACCGTCAGCACGCTGCCGAGCCGCTCGGTGAGGTCGACGGCCTCGGGCAGCCGGTAGGGCACCTTCGCCGCAGCGATCTTCTGCTTCGCCCGGGTGATCCGCTGCGCCACTGTCGTCTCGGGCAAGAGGGAATGCCTGCGCGATCTCGACCATGGTCAGTCCACCGAGCGGGTGGAGCGTCAGCGGGATCCGCACCTCCGGCGCGAGCGCCGGATGGCAGCAGGTGAACAGCAGCCGCAACCGGTCGACCTCGACCGGTCCGGTGGGTTCGTGGGGCGCGTCGTGGAACAGCATGGAGGCCGCCTGGTGCTTGGCATCGCGCTGGTTCTCGCGGCGAATCCGGTCGATCGCGCGGTGGCCCGCGGTGGTGGTGCGTCAGCCACCGGGGTTGGCAGGGACGCCGGACTCCGGCCACTTCTCCAGCGCGGCCACGAGCGCCTCGGTTCGCAACTGGTGTGACGCGTGGCTCGAAGCCATCGGAGGAGCCAACCGGCGCACAATGCGGCGAGGGTATGAGGAGGCCGACGACGGTGACGAGAGCGCGCCGCTTGACAAATCCTCTGCCTCTGAGCGCAATCAGAACCCTCGCGCCGACGGGTGAGTGCCGCCCCAAGCACAGCTGTCTGGCACTACCCTTGCCCAGATGGAGATGGACGGCGTCAACGGCAGGCTCGTCACCGGTGGCGGCGATGCCGCGCTGGACACGAGGCTCAGCAACGAACTGAGTGCCTACAACCTGCCAGCTGCGGGCGCAGGCGAGCAGCGTGAGTTCACAGCCAAGATTCAGGACGAAGACGGCGGTTTGATCGCGGGCCTAAGCGGTTGGACCTGGGGAACATCGGCAGGCATCGCGCTGGTGTGGGTGCGCGAAGACGAGCGTCGCGGCGGTCAAGGGGCGCGACTGCTTGCAGCCGCCGAACAGGTTGCACGCGCCCGGGGCTGCAAGCGGATCAACGTCTCGTCCTTCACCTTCCAAGCCCCCGGCTTTTACGCCAGGCACGGCTACACGGAGGTGGGGCGCACCGAGGCGTTGCCCCTCGATGGGCAGGCTGACGTGCACTTCGTCAAGCACCTCGGGTAGGTGTAGACAGGCCGCTCCCTAGGACGCCGCGCAGTCGCTTCCCGTGGCCTTCGGCAAGAACGCCGTCGCCGGCCGTGCGCGGCTCTTCCCGCTTCTAGATGTCCGGACGTCAACGTGGCTGTGCGTCCTCGTCGTCGCCGTCTGCGGCCTCGGGCTGGGTCTGGTGCTCGAGCGCCACGCTGGACGAGCCTCGCCCCTCGCGCTCCCGCTGACAGTCGTGACCTGCTTGGGCTACGTCGTGCACAATCGGCAGGAAATTCGGGTCCACCCAATCTTCGCTGAGGACGTCCGAAATCAGGTCCGCTACGTCGATGCCCACCGACGCCCGGGCGACGTTGTCGTCGTGGACGTCGGGGCCAATTGGGGTTTTGGCTACTACGGCTCCTCGGAGAAGCCAAGGCCGGTGCGTAGCGAAGTTGCTGCCAACGGGTACACGCTCTCCTTCGGCCCAGCCGTCGTCACCATGACAGGCCGATCCCGGACTGATCCCGGCGCGGCCGTGGAGCAGGCCGTAGCCCGTCTCGGGAGTGGCAGCAGGATCTTTGTGGTCCGAAGCCACGTCTTACCGCAGGAGGCCGCAGGCTGGCATGACGTGCAGTCGGCCCTGACCAGCGTCATCGTCCGATGCGGTATCGAGCCGCTGCTGCTGCTCACGCCCCACTGAGAAAGCGATCGGTCTCCTCGCGAACCCGAACTGTCCACGGACGGGATTGGATCATTGACATATTCCTGGGCAACACGGACAGAACCTCATCGTCGCGTACTTGGAACCGTTGCTTCGTTGTTCACCGAGCTCTACCGTTGTCAGGGATTCACCCTTTGCGTCAGGTCGTAGTGATGCGAGCATCCGGCCACACCTGTCGGCCCCTAGCGGTGGCCGGTGCTATAGCGGTCGTGCTCGTGGCGTGCGGATCGCAGGCGACGACGAGGCCGACGGCGACGGGTTCATCCACGCCCAGGCCCTTGGGGTCGCCGACGTCCCCGGCGGTAGCAGCGGCGGAGAGCGCTAGTGCTCCTGGACTGGCGCATCCGCGGTTGTTGACCTCACGGCCGCCGAAGACGTCGGACGGGGCAGTTGTCGCGGTTGACAGCGCCTCGGGACGGGTGCTTTGGGAACAGGTCCTGCCGATGGCCAGGAGCACAGTCCAGGTGGTTGACGGCAAGGTGATCGTCGCGGGCGATTACGGGCCGGTCGGTGGGGTGGTGGCTGCGGTTGCGGCGGACAGCGGAAAGCTGCTTTGGCGTTGGCCGAGCACTGGCTGGTTGCCGTCCGCGGAGATCAATCCCGCGGCGGCGGTGGCCGCGGGTGTGGTCGCGGTACCGAACTCGGGTGGCGTGACGGTCCTCGACGAGCAGACCGGACAACCGCTCTGGTCCCGCGCGGGTAGTTCGTTTGCCGCAGGTGTCGCCGCAACGACCCGCGCGGTCGTGGTGACCGCGACGGCCCAGGGCGCCACCGACCCGAATGCTGCTCCGGTCCGCCTGGTCGGTCTGGAGCCGAAGTCCGGTCGGCAGTTATGGGCGACCCCCGCGACGCTCCGAGACGTGTTCACGCCTGTGGCTTCGTCGTCAGCGGTCGTAGCGCTCTTCCACACCGGGGCCCGTGGCGCGTCGCAGGGCGTGGTGGCGGTCGACCCGGCCACTGGTGGGCAGGTCTGGCAGGTTCAGGCCCCGGGTGGGTTCGACGGAAGCTGGGAACCGGTGCTGGGGTCGCTGGCTTTCCTGGCCGCGAACTCGGCGCAAGTCGCGCTTGACCTCACGACCGGCGCGCAACGGTGGCGGGTCGACACCCGC
>JAYUMN010000072.1:0-19008 GCA_043762595.1 Frankiales bacterium | reverse complement strand
CGCGACCTGGCATGCCCGGTGCCCGCCCAGGTGGCCCGCCCGGCGCCCGCCCCGGCGGCGGCGCGGGGGCCGGCGGTGGGTTTGCCGGCCGTCCCGGCGGTGCGCCGGGTGGTTTCGCGGGACGTCCCGGCGGCGGACCGCGCGGCGGGGCTGCCCGCGGTGGCGCGACCCCCGGCGCGTTCGGCCGTTCCGGCGGCGGTCGCCCGGTGCGCGGTCGCAAGAGCAAGAAGCAGCGCCGGCAGGAGTTCGACAACCTGGCCGCGCCGCAGATGGGCGGTGGGGTCGCCCGGGGCAACGGTGAGGTCGTCCGGCTTACCACCGGCGCCTCCCTGGCTGACTTCGCCGACCGCATCAACGCCAACCCCGGTTCGCTCGTCCAGGTGGTCTTCACCGAGCTCGGCGAGATGGTCACGGCTACCCAGTCCTGCACCGTGGAGACGCTGCAGTTGCTTGGGGCGCACCTCGGCTACGACGTACAGATCGTCAGTCCTGAGGAGGAGGACGCCGAGCTGCTCGAGCGCTTCGACCTGTCCTTCGGCGCCGACTACGACGACGCGGCCACCCTGGTCGCCCGGCCGCCGGTCGTGACGATCATGGGTCACGTCGATCACGGCAAGACCCGGCTGCTCGACGCGATCCGGCAGACCGACGTGGTGAAGGGCGAGGCAGGTGGCATCACCCAGCACATCGGCGCCTACCAGGTGCACCACCCGGTCGAGGGCGGCGTGCGCGAGCTGACCTTCATCGACACGCCCGGTCACGAGGCCTTCACGGCGATGCGGGCCCGTGGCGCGAAGGTCACCGACATCGTCGTGCTCGTCGTCGCCGCTGACGACGGGGTCAAGCCGCAGACGATCGAGGCGCTCAACCATGCCCAGGCCGCCGAGGTGCCGATCGTGGTCGCGGTCAACAAGATTGACAAGGAGGGCGCTGACCCGGCCAAAGTGCGCGGTCAGCTGACCGAGTACGGCTTGGTCGCCGAGGAGTACGGCGGCACGACGATGTTCGTCGACGTCTCCGCCAAGGCCGGCTCGGGCCTGGAGGAGCTGCTCGACGCGATCCTGCTGACCACCGACGCGGCCCTTGAGTTGTTCGCCGATGCTGACGTCGACGCCCAGGGCGTGGCCATCGAGGCCCGGCTCGACAAGGGCCGTGGTCCGGTCGCGACCGTGTTGGTCACCCGCGGCACGCTGCGGGTCGGCGACTCGATCGTCGCCGGCGACGCCTTCGGCCGGGTCCGCGCGATGCTCAACGAGCGCGGCGAGAACGTTGCCGAGGCGGGCCCTGGTCAACCGGTCCAGGTGCTCGGATTCACCAACGTCCCAGGCGCCGGCGACAACTTCCTGGTCGTCGGCGAGGACCGCGTCGCGAGGCAGATCGCTGAGCAGCGGCAGGCCCGCGAGCGCAATGCCGCACTGGCCAACAGCCGCGGCCGGATGTCGCTGGAGGACGTCTTCGCCAAGATGGAGGAGGGCAAGCTCACCCAGCTCAACCTCATCCTCAAGGGCGATGTGTCCGGCTCGGTCGAGGCGGTCGAGGACGCCCTGCTCAAGATCGATGTCGGCGACGAGGTGTCGTTGCGGATCATCCACCGCGGCGTCGGTTCGATCACCGAGAACGACGTCACGTTGGCCTCGGCTTCCGACGCCGTCATCCTCGGCTTCAACGTCCGGGCCGAGGGCAATGCCCGCGACCTGGCGGTCAAGGAGCACGTGGACGTCCGCTACTACTCCGTCATCTACGCCGCCATCGAGGAGATCGAGGCTGCCCTCAAGGGCATGCTCAAGCCGATCTACAAAGAGGTCCAGCTCGGGACCGCCGAGGTGCGGGAGGTCTTCCGGGTCCCGAAGATCGGCAACGTGGCCGGCTCACTGGTGCGATCCGGCACGATCCGGCGCAACAGTCGGGCCCGACTGGTCCGCGACGGCGTGGTGGTCGCGGACAATCTCACGGTGGAGTCCCTGCGGCGGTTCAAAGACGACGCCACCGAGGTCCGCGACGGCTACGAGTGCGGTATCGGGCTCGGGTCGTTCAACGACATCAAGCCCGAGGACGTCATCGAAACCTGGGAGATGCAGGAGATCCCGCGCGTCTAGGAGGGCACCGGGTGTTCGTCGGATCGCTGTCGCTCGACTTGCTGCTCGGTGATGTTCACTCGCTGAAGCAGAAGCGCTCGGTCGTCCGACCAATCGTTGCCGAGTTGAAGAGGAAGTACGACGTGAGTGCGGCGGAGGCGGGCCATCTGGACCTGCATCGCCGGACCCTCGTCGGGGTGGCCGTGGTCGCCGCGGACGCCGGGCACTGCGCGTCGGTGCTCGACGCCTGCGAGCGACTGGTGGTCGCCCACCCCGAGGTGGCGGTGCTCTCCGCTCATCAGCAGCTCTACGGAGAGGACGACCGGTCGTGGTAGACGTCGCACGAGCTCGCAAGCTCGCCGTCCGGATCCGGGAGGTCGTCGCCCAGACCCTCGAGATGCAGGTCAAAGACCCTCGGCTCGGGATGGTCACGATCACCGACGCCAAGCTCACCCCGGACCTCCGCGAGGCCACGCTCTACTGGACCGTGTACGGCGATGCGACGGTCCGCGCCGAGTCCGCCGCCGCGCTCGAGAGCGCCAAGGGCGTGCTGCGCAGCACTGTCGGCCGGCAGACCGGGGTGCGCTACACGCCGTCGCTCACCTTCGTCGCCGACATCGTGCCGGAGACCGCCGGCCGGCTCGAGGAGCTGCTCGCCCAAGCCCGGGAACAGGACGCCCGGGTGCAGGAGATCGCGACCGCAGCCGAGCCGGCCGGGGAGGCTGACCCGTACCGCGTCCCACGGGTGATCGAGGACGGCCAGGACGAGCTCGACGGGCATCTCGTGCAGGTACGGGACGAGCAGCTGTGAGCGCCGCGGAAGCCGATTGGCAGGCCGCGGTCGAGCTGCTCCGCACCCATCGCGACGTCACGCTGGTCTGCCACGTCGGGCCGGACGGCGACGCCCTCGGCTCGATGCTGGCCCTTGGCGCCGCGTTACGTGCCGGCGGGAGGACGGTGCGGGCCTCCTGGGGGAGCATGCCCTTCGAGGTGCCGGCAGCCTATGCCTCGCTGCCTGCGCTCGATCTGCTCATGTCCGCAGACGAGGTACCCCTCGCGCCGCCCCTGCTGGTCACCTTCGACACGGGCAGCACCGACCGGCTTGGGTCGCTCGCCGATCGGGTCGACACCGCTGGGCAGGTGCTTGTGGTGGATCACCACGCAAGCAACACCCGCTTCGGCAGCGTCAACCTGGTCGATCCGGACGCCGCAGCCACCGCGGTCCTGGTCGCCGAGCTCATCGACCGGCTCGGCCTCGAGCTCACCGCCGAGGTGGCCGCTCCGCTTTACACCGGCCTGGTCACCGACACTGGCTCGTTCAAGTACGCCGCGACGACCCCCCTGGTGCACGCGCTGGCCGGCCGGCTGCTCGCCACCGGGATCCGGCACGACATCATCAGCCGCGACATCTGGGACAGCCAGCCCTTCGCCTACGTGCAACTGCTCGGCGAGGTGTGCGCCCGCGCGGTGTTGTACCCGGCCGACGCCGGTGGCCTGGGCCTGGTCCAGACCTCGGTCACCTGCGCGGATCTGCGCACGTACGGACTCGGCCTGGCCGACGTCGAGGGGGTTATCGACGTGCTGCGCACCGCCCGGGAGGCAGAGGTGGCAGTCGTGCTCAAGCGCGACCCGGCCGATGGCCTGCTCAAGGTGTCGACCCGATCCAAGGGCCGGATCGACGTCGGTGCCGTGTGCACCGCCCTTGGCGGCGGCGGCCACCGCTTCGCAGCCGGTTTCACGTCCTACGACGGGGCAGAGCAGACCCTGGCTGGCCTGCGCGCCGCCCTCGCGACGGCGCCGCACCTGCCGGCGTGAGTGCCCCGGACGGCCTGCTCGTCGTCGACAAGCCGGCCGGCTGGACCAGTCACGACGTCGTCGGGCGGGTCCGGCGGCTGGCCCGGACCCGGAAGGTCGGCCACGCCGGCACCCTGGATCCGATGGCCACCGGGGTCCTCGTGCTCGGCATCGGCAAGGCGACCCGGCTGCTCGGTCAACTGGCCCTCACCACGAAGGCCTACGACGCGACGGTGCGCCTCGGCGCGACGACGGTGACCGACGACGCCGAGGGCGAGGTCCTCGAGACCCGTGACGCATCGGCGGTGACCGATCAGGCGCTCGCCGCGGCGATCGCCCGGCTCACCGGGTCGCTGCGGCAGGTGCCGTCCTCGGTGTCGGCGGTGAAGATCGACGGGGTCCGGTCCTACGCCCGGGTCCGGGCCGGCGAGGACGTCGTGCTGGCCGCCCGCTCGGTGGTCGTGTCACGCTTTTCACTGCTGGTCCGGCGCGGCGACGAACTCGACGTGGTCGTTGAGTGCACCTCCGGCACCTACGTGCGGGCGCTGGCCCGTGACCTCGGCGCCGCCCTCGGCGTCGGCGGCCACCTGACCGCGCTCCGCCGCACCCGGGTCGGCCCCTTCGGTCTCGACGTGGCGCGCACCCTCGAGGCGCTTGATGAGGCCGACGAGGCAGGGGTGGACAGCGCGGTACTACCGCTGGACGTTGCGGTGGCGAGGTCCTTCGACGGTCGGCAGCTCACCGCGCAGGAGGCCATCGACCTCTCGCACGGCAAGCGCCTCGAGCCGTCCGGCGCGCCGGGCCCGATCGGGGCCTTCGACCCGGGCGGTCGCTGCATCGCGCTGGTCGAGGACCGCGATGGCGCGGCCCGGCCGACCGTGGTGTTCAGGCCCGCCGGCAGCTGAGGTCGCCGCATGGCAGGCTGGGGCCGGTGCAGCGCTGGCGGGGGGTCGAGAGCGCGCCGTCCGGCTGGGGTCGGTGCGTCGTCACCATCGGGGTCTTCGACGGCGTGCATCGCGGGCATCAGCAGATCATCGGTCGGGCCGTCGAGAAGGCCCGGGCGGCGGGCCTGCCGGCGGTGGTCGTGACCTTCGACCCGCACCCGAGCGAGGTGGTCCGGCCGGGCAGTCACCCGCCTGTGCTGACCGGTTCGCGGACCAAGGCCGAGCTGCTCGAGGGGCTCGGCGTGGATGTCATGTGCGTGTTGCCGTTCACGGTCGAGTTCAGTCGGCTCGCGCCGGAGGCCTTCGTGCACGCGGTGCTCGTCGAGCAGCTGCACGCCGCGTCGATCGTCGTTGGTGAGAACTTCCGCTACGGCCACCGAGGCGCCGGCGACGTCGCGGCACTGACCGCCTCGGGACGCCGCTTCGGCTTCACCGTCGAGGGTGCGCCGCTGCAGGGCGAGGGTGAGACGACCTGGTCCTCGACGTACGTCCGGTCCTGCGTGGACGCCGGTGACGTCGTCGAGGCGGCGGCGGTGCTCGGTCGGGAGCACCGCATCGATGGCGTCGTCGTCCGCGGCGACCAACGCGGGCGCGAGCTCGGCTACCCAACTGCCAATCTCGAACCGCTGCCATGGAGCGCGGTGCCCGCCGACGGGGTCTACGCGGGACGGCTGGTGCGCGGTGCCGAACGGCTGCCGGCGGCGATCAGCATCGGGACCAACCCGACCTTCGCTGGGCGCGAGCGGCGGGTTGAGGCCTACGTCCTGGACTTCACCGGTGACCTGTACGGCGAGCACGTCGGGCTCACCTTCACGGCGCGGCTGCGCGAGACACTGCGCTTCGAGGGCATCGAGCCGCTCATCGAGCAGATGGCGCGCGATGTGGCCCGCACCCGCGACCTCGTCGCCAGCCGGCCGGCGGGTTGACCGCCCGCCTACCACTCGCCCGCCCGAGCCCCGTCGTACGTCCCGAACTGGCCCGCCGGGCCGGCAGCTGCAGCAGCACGTCCATGATCGGGGTGGACCAGGGGCAGCAGCTGCGGCGGCTGGTAGCCTGAGCAGACCGGGCGACCGGGGATGTGTCTTCTTGCCCGGGTGCGTTCGACCCCGGGCGCACATCACAGCACTGAGGAGTTTCGTGCCGCTCGACACAGCCACCAAGACCGCGATCATGGCCGAGTACGCCACGGTCGAGCGCGACACCGGTTCGCCGGAGGTCCAGATTGCGATGTTGAGCAAGCGCATCGCGGACCTGACCGAGCACCTGAAGATGCACAAGCATGACCATCACACCCGTCGTGGCTTGCTCGGGATGGTTGGGCGCCGTCGCCGGCTCCTGAAATACCTCGAGAAGACCGACATCGCGCGCTACCGGTCGCTCATCGAGCGGCTCGGACTGCGCCGCTAGCTGCCCGACAGGGGAGCGCCCGCCCGGGTGCTCCCCTTCGTCGTAGGAAGACCTGCGACGCCACGAGCCGGACCCTGGGAGCAGCACCCCGGACCCGGTCCTCGGGAGTGGCAGCCGAGCCCGCTCGGCCGCCTCCACTGATGACCGGCTCCTGTCCCAGGGATCCGGCCCGCATCACGAGGAGTGCCCATGGAGGGCGAGAGCAACATCTACGGCTCGGAATTCACCGAGGCCGTCATCACCAACCCGGGCGGGGTCACCCGCACCATCCGCTTCGAGACCGGCCGCCTGGCCAAGCAGGCCGCCGGCGCAGTCGCCATCTACCAGGACGACACGATGGTCCTTTCCGCGGCCACGGCGTCCAAGCGGCCCAAGGAAAACCTCGACTTTTTCCCCCTCACGGTGGATGTCGAGGAGCGGATGTACTCCGTCGGCCGGATCCCCGGCTCGTTCTTCCGCCGCGAAGGCCGGCCGTCCGAGGACGCGATCCTCACCTGCCGGCTGACCGACCGGCCGCTGCGCCCATCGTTCAAAAAGGGCCTCCGCAACGAGGTCCAGGTCGTCTCGACCATCCTCGCTCTGGACCCCGACCACCTTTACGACGTCCTGGCGATCAACTCTGCGGCTGCCGCGGTGCTGCTGTCCGGGCTGCCCTTCACCGGCCCGATCGGTGCCACCCGGGTGGCCTGCATCAGCGGTGAGTGGGTCGCCTTCCCGACCCACACCGAGCTCGCCAACGCAACGTTCGACATGGTTGTTGCGGGCCGCATGCTCGACGACGGCGATGTCGCGATCATGATGGTCGAGGCCGAGGCCACCAAGAACGTCTACGAGGTCATCAACGGCGGCGGCGCCGCCCCGACTGAAGACGTTGTGGCCGCTGGCCTCGAGGCCGCCAAGCCCGCCATCGCCGCGGTGTGCAAGGCGCAGCTCGAGCTCAAGGCGAAATCACCCAAGGAGCCCCTTGAGTTTCCAGTGTTCCTCGACTACGAGGACGACGCGCTGGCCGCCGTCACGACCCAGGCCGAGGCTGACCTGACCAAGGCCCAGTCGATCGCCGGCAAGCAGGAGCGCGAGAGCGCCACCGACGCCGTTAAGGCCGCGACACTCGCTGCCCTCGCCGAGAAGTTCGAAGGCCGCGGTGGTGAGCTGAGCGCTGCCTTCAGGTCGCTCACCAAAGCCATCGTGCGCAAGCGCATCGTGCAGGACAAGGTCCGGATCGACGGCCGGGGGCTGGAGGACATCCGCCAACTCGCCGCCGAGGTCGAGGTGTTGCCGCGCGTCCACGGCTCGGCGCTGTTCGAGCGTGGCGAGACCCAGATCATGGGCGTCACGACGCTGAACATGCTGCGCATGGAGCAGATGGTCGACACGCTCAACCCGGAGAACCGCAAGCGCTACATGCACAACTACAACTTCCCGCCGTACTCGACCGGAGAGACCGGCCGGGTGGGCTCGCCCAAGCGCCGCGAGATCGGTCACGGCGCGCTCGCCGAGCGGGCACTCGTGCCCGTGCTGCCGAGCCGCGAAGACTTCCCCTACGCGATCCGACAGGTCTCCGAGGCCCTCGGCTCCAACGGATCGACGTCGATGGGTTCGGTCTGCGCCTCGACCATGTCGCTGCTCAACGCCGGAGTGCCGCTCAAGGCCCCGGTTGCCGGCATCGCGATGGGCCTGATCTTCGAGGGCGGGGAGTACGCCACCCTGACCGACATCCTCGGCGCCGAGGATGCCTTCGGCGACATGGACTTCAAGGTCGCCGGCACCCCGCAGTTCGTCACCGCCCTGCAGCTCGACACCAAGCTCGACGGCATCCCGTCGCCGGTGCTGGCCGCGGCGCTGCAGCAGGCCCGCACGGCCCGCCTCGCGATCCTCGAGGTGATGACCGAGGCGATCGACGAGCCGGACGAGATGTCGCCGTACGCCCCGCGGGTGCTGTCGGTGAAGATCCCGGTCGACAAGATCGGCGAGGTCATTGGCCCGAAGGGCAAGATGATCAACCAGATCCAGGCCGACACGGGCGCCGACATCACCGTGGAGGACGACGGCACCATCTACATCGGTGCCACCAGCGGGACCGCGGCCGAGGCCGCGATGGCGGTGATCAACCAGATCGCGAACCCGACGATGCCCAAGGTCGGCGAGCGGTTCCTCGGCACGGTCGTCAAGACCGCAGCATTCGGCGCGTTCGTCAGCCTGTTGCCCGGCCGGGACGGCCTGGTGCACATCAGCAAGCTCGGAAACGGTAAGCGCGTCGGCAAGGTCGAGGACGTCGTCAACGTCGGCGACAAGTTGCAGGTCGAGATCACCGAGATCGACCCGCGTGGCAAGATCAGCCTGACGCCGGTCCAGAACGAGACGGCCGAGCCCGTCGCGGCGCAGTAGCTCCAGATGACGTCCAGGCCCCCGGAGCGCACCCGTCGAACGGTGCTCCCCGGGGGCCTGCGCGTTGTGACCGAGGCGGTGCCCGGCGTCCGGAGCGCCGCCTTCGGCGTGTGGGTGGGCGTCGGCTCGCGTGACGAGAGCCCGCAGCTGGCCGGTACCTCGCACTTCCTCGAACATCTGCTGTTCAAGGGCACCCGCCACCGGGACGCCTTGGAGATCGCGGCCGTGATGGACGCCGTCGGTGGTGAGATGAATGCCTTCACCGCCAAGGAATACACCTGCTACTACGCCCGGGTGCTCGACACCGATCTGCCGCTGGCGGTCGACGTGGTCTCGGACCTGGTGACCGATGCGCTGTGCGCTGGCAGTGATGTCGAGAGCGAGCGAGGAGTCATCCTCGAGGAGCTCTCGATGCACGATGACGACCCCGGCGACGTCGTCCATGATGCGTTCGCCGAGGCCTTGTACGGCGACCACCCGCTCGGCCGGCCGGTGATCGGCACCGCCGATTCGATCGAGCAACTGCCCGCTGCGGCGATCGTCGGCTACTACCGCGAGCGCTACACGAGCGCGCAGATGGTCGTCGCGGCTGCCGGCAACCTCGACCACGATGAGGTTGTTGCCATGGTGCGCAATGCTTTTCGTGATGACGGGTCCGCCGCACCGGCGCCACTGCGCGAGGTCAGCAGCCCGCCGCCGATGGTGGCCGGGGCCGTCATCGACGATCGACCGACCGAGCAGGCGCACCTGGTGCTCGGCGCCCCCGGACTGGCCCGTGACGACGACCGGCGCTACGCCCTGTCGGTGCTCAACAACGCGCTCGGCGGCGGGATGTCGAGCCGGCTGTTCCAGGAGGTCCGTGAGCGGCGCGGGTTGGCCTACTCCGTCTACTCCTACTCCTCCCACCACGCCGACACGGGAGTGTTCGGCGTGTACGCCGGCTGCTCGCCCAGCAAGATCGACGAGGTGCTGGGGCTAGTCCGTGAGGAGCTCGACAGCGTCGCGAGCAAGGGCATCACCGCCGCCGAGCTGATCCGGGCGAAGGGCCAGATGCGCGGTTCCCTGGTGCTCGGGCTCGAAGACACCGGCGCCCAGATGAGCCGGATCGGCAAGGCCGAGCTGGTGCACGGCGAGATCCAGCCGGTCGAGGCACTGCTCGCCAGGATCGAAGCGGTCACCCTCGACGACGTGCTCGCCGTCGCCGGGGACGTCTTGCGACGCCCCCTCTCGCTCGGCGTGATCGGGCCTTTCGCCGACCGCGACTTCGCCGAGGTGATCGGGTGATTCGCGTCGCGGTGCTCGGCGCCAAGGGCCGGATGGGCGCCGAGGTCGTCCGGGCGGTCCAGGCTGCTGACGACCTCAGCCTCGATGCGGCGTACGACGCGGGGGATGCCCTTGACCTGTCCGCGGTGGACGTGGCGGTCGACTTCACCCACCCCGACGCGGTGCTGGCCAACGTACGGGCTTGCCTGGACGCGGGGGTGCACGCGGTCGTGGGTACTACCGGCTTCGAGGAGAAGCGGTTGGCGCAACTGCGCGGCTGGCTGGCCGCGGCCCCAGGCGTCGGCGTGCTGGTGGCCCCGAATTTCGGGATCGCCGCGGTGCTGATGATGCGCTTCGCCGCCCAGGCCGCACGGTTCTTCGACAGCGTCGAGATCGTCGAGCTGCACCACCCCGGTAAAGTTGACGCGCCGAGCGGCACCGCCCGGCGGACCGCCGAGCTGGTCGCGGCCGCCCGCCGCGAAGCCGGGTCGGCGCCGATGCCGGACGCGACGACGAGCTCACTGCCCGGCGCGCGTGGCGCCGACGTCGAGGGCGTCCGCGTGCACGCCGTCCGGCTGGCTGGCCTTGTCGCCCATCAGGAGGTGCTGCTCGGCGGTCAGGGGGAGAGCCTGACGATCCGGCACGACTCCTACGACCGCGCGTCGTTCATGCCCGGGGTGCTGCTCGCAGTGCGCTCGGTGGCTGGGCGGCCCGGCCTGACCGTCGGGCTGGAAGCGTTGCTCGACCGGTGAGGCCCCGGACGAGTGCGGCGCTGATCTGCGGCGCGGTCGGCGTGCTCGGCGCCTACCTGGTCGTCCGCGCCGTCGATCTGTTCCGGACCGGCAAGCCGACCGGCGCCGCCCTCGGTGTCGGCGTGCTGCTGCTGGTCGGCGTCGGCGGCCTTCTTGTCGCCGGTGAGGTGCGATTCGGCTTCGGCAGCGAACGGCTCGGCCGGCGGCTCGCCGGCGAGGGCGAGGTGGACGACCTGTCCGGGGTCGAGCGGACCCCGAGCGGCCGGATCCCTAGGGACGTCGCCGACGAGCTGTTCGCAGTCCGCAAGGCCGAGGTCGAGGCGGCGCCGCAGGACTGGCGGGCCTGGTTCCGTCTTGCGTCGGCGTACGGCGAGGCGCGCGACACCCCGCGGGGCCGGCGGGCCATGCGCAGGGCGATCTCGCTGGAGCGGGCCGACCGCTGACCGCGGGTTGGCTGGCGCCCGCCCGCCGCTTGCCCGCCGTACCGGCTGGTGTCGTGACGTGCCGGCGCCAGGTCGGCCCAGATTCACGACACGGGACCGGAGGGGGAGGCGCGCCTCCGCGAGCCGGCGTCAGCTGGACCTGGAGACACCGACCTCGTGGCCAAGCCAGGCGTTGAGCGGCCCGAGTTGCCGCCACCCCTTGGCGACCCGGTCCAGGGCTGCCGGTGTGTGCAGCCACCCCGCCGGCTGGTGGGCCCGACTCGCGGTCAGGGACTTGTGGCGCAGCAACCCGGCCCGCGGGTGGCCGTCGCCCCACGGCTTGGGGATCCGCACCAGCTGCTCGCCACCGACCTCCCAGCCGGTAGCTCGCAAGGCGTCCAGCACCCTCGCCAACGGCGGCCCGGTCAGCTCGTCCGCGATCGCCTCGCGTAGCCGGCGGATCTGATCAGTGGCCAGGTGGTGGTAGCCGCCGCCGAGGAAGAGCCCGTCCGCGGACAGTGCGAGATAGAGCGCGTCCTCGCCGTCGCCCCGGACGACGGCGGCCGCCTGGGTCTTGTAGGGCGTCTTGTCCTTGCCGAAGCGGACATCCCGGTAGGGCCGGAACAACTTCGCCGGCCCGAACTCCGGCTCGAGCTCGTCCAACAGCGTCCGCATCGGGGCGGCCACGCAGGTGTCGTAGGTCGCCTTGTGGTCATTCCAGTACGCCTTGGTGTTGTCGGCCTCCAGACCCTCGTAGAAGGCCAACGCCTGCTCCGGGAAGCCGTCGAAGCTCATGCCGAGACATCCGCGTGCAGCCGCACCTGGCGTTCGAGCCGGGGCCCGGTGTCCAGGCCGCGGGCGAGCCCGTCAAGGGCCCAGCCGGCGCCGGTTAGGAAGCTCCGGGTCGCCGCGTCGCGCTCCCACGCCCAGAGCACCGCGGTCGTCGTGCCGTCGGCCTGCCAGCCGTCGACAGCCGCGGCGAGCAGCCTGCTGGCATGGCCCCGCCGGCCCCACCGCGGCTCGACGAGGAGCGCAGTCAGCTCTGCGGTCGTCGCGCCGTCCAGGTCGTCGTCCTCGGTCGGGGCGAGGGTTGCGAAGCCGACCAGCTCGCCCTGTTCGAGCGCGACGAGCAACCGGTGCCGGGGGCTCGGCGGGGCCTCGACGGCGTTGAGCCACACGGCGGCCAGCTGCTCGAGTGGGGTGGCGAGGACCTCGGCCGGCAGCAGCCCGGCGTACGCGGTCCGCCAGGTTGACTGCTGGACTCGGGCGACGAACTCGGCGTCCTGGCTGCGGGCGGGTCGCACGCTGACATCGGCCATGCGGCCAGCCTAGGTCGGGCGCGCGACCTGCCGCGCTGTGCGCCCCCGGGTCTGGGAGCGCGGGCCGGCTCGCCCCGGCGGCGCAGCGCGGTAGCCCACTGCGGGCGTGCGGGCAGCTGCGCGAGGTGGGGCGGCTCGTGAGAGCCCAAGATGGCCCCATGGAGCAGCTCACCTTGCGGCAGGCGCGCCGGATCGCCCTGTCTGCGCAGGGCTTCGCGGACCCTCTGCCGAAGGGTGGGGTCGACGCCCGCCACCTGCGCCGCGTTCTGCGCCGCACGTCGCTGTTGCAGATCGACTCGGTCAACGTGTTCGCACGGGCGCATCTGATGCCGGCGTTCAGCCGGCTCGGCCCTTGGCCGGTTGCGTTGCTGGATGACCTGGCCTTCGGCCGGCGGGAGCTGTTCGAGTACTGGGGACATGAGGCGTCGTACCTGCCGATCGCGTTGCAACCGTTGCTTCGATGGCGGATGGCGCGGGCGGAGGCGCTTGAGGAGGGCTGGGGTGGTCACCTGCAGGTCTTTCGTGAGCGGCCAGCATTTGTGGGCTCGCTGCTGACCCGACTGCAGGATGAGGGGCCCTGCGGTGCGGGGGCACTGCGGGATCGCCCCAGCGGCGCGAGGGTGGGCAAGGCATCGTGGTGGGCGCTGGATGACGTAAAACGGGGCCTGGAGTACCTGTTCTGGTCCGGTCGTGTGACGACGTCTCGTCGTACCAAGGGATTCGAGCGGCTGTACGACGTGGTGGAGCGGGTGATCCCGCCTCAGGTGCTGGCGCGCCCGACACCGTCATGTGAGGACGCCCAGCGGGCCTTGGTGCGGATCGCCGCCCGAGCCCATGGCGTCGCGACGGAGCGGGATCTACGGGACTACTTCCGCCTGCGGCCCGCTGAGGGACGGGCGGCGGTCGAGTCGCTGGTAGCCGACGGTGAGTTGCTTCCCGTTCGGGTGGAGGGCTGGCGCGATGTCGGCTACCAACCGCCTGCGGTGGCGCGGCCGCGGTGGGTGAAACGCTCGGCGCTGCTCAGCCCCTTCGATCCGTTGCTGTGGGAGCGGTCTCGGACGCAGCGGCTGTGGGACGTGGACTACCGCATCGAGATCTACACCCCGGCCCCGAAGCGGATCTACGGCTACTACTGCCTGCTGTTCCTGCACGACGAGGCGATCCGCGCGCGGGTAGACCTGAAGTCCGATCGCAAGGCCGGCGTCCTTCGGGTCATGGCGAGCTGGCTCGAACGGGATGCCGTCCCGGGAGACACGGCGGAGGCGCTGGCCACCGAGCTGTACCGGGCAGCCCGGTGGCAGGGTCTCGACGACGTTGTTGTCGAGATGCGCGGCGACCTCGCGGCCAACCTGCGCGTGGCAGTCGCCGCTCACAGTCTGCGGTGATGGCGAGAGCGCAGGCAACGCATCCCCGCCTGGTGACGGTCACCCGGAGACTGTTAGAGCATCAGCGGCGAAACGCCCTGCCTGCACGACCGTGTCCAACTCACCTTGTCCGCAGAAAACGTTCCCCGAGCCCGGGCGGCCGTTGCCGCCACTAGGCTGCTGATGCCCCGGCTTCCCCCGCCGCAGGGGGCCAGCACCCGTCGTACGGAGAATCTCAATGCCCTCGCTCGCCCCGCTCAAGGTCCAGGTCATCGGCTTTACCCACTTCGAGGCGCCGGCCGACGTGCCGTGGGAGACCGATGTCGACGGTGGGCAGGCGCTGGCGGAGTTCGCCGGCCGGGCCTGCTACCAGAGCTGGAGCAAGCCGAACCCGGCGACCGCAACCAACGCCGGCTATCTCGCGCACATCCTGGACGTCGGTCACCTGTCGGTGCTCGAGCACGGCTCGGTGACGTTTTACCTGTGCGGCGTCTCGCGGAGCCTGACCCACGAGCTGATCCGGCACCGACACTTCTCCTACAGCCAGCTCTCGCAGCGCTACGTCCCGGAGCGGGACGCCGCGATGGTCGAGCCCGGCGTCATCGCTGACGACCCCGAGCTGCACGCGCTGTTCCTGGAGGCCTCCGACGCGGCCCTGTCGAGCTACACCAGGCTGCTCGAGGGGCTCGAGAAGAAGTTCGCCGACGTCGAGAACGTCACGGCCCGGCGCAAGCAGGCTCGACAGGCCGCCCGCGCGGTGCTGCCGAACGCGACCGAGACGCGGATCGTCGTCACCGGCAACTACCGCGCGATGCGGCACTTCGTGGCGATGCGGGCCAGCGAGCACGCCGATGTCGAGATCCGTGAGCTGGCTATCGCGATGCTGCGCGAGTTGCAGCGGGTGGCGCCGAACGTGTTTGCCGACTTCGTCATCGGCACACTCGGTGACGGCACCGAGGTCGCCTCGAGCCCGCTGGTCGGCGAGGGCTGACGGTCGCGCCTGCCGGGCCGAATGGTCGTCGGCAGGTATCCTCAGGGTTATGGTCTTGCGCTCAGCGCCGTTCGGCCGGGTACTGACCGCTATGGTCACGCCCTTCGCTACCGACGGCTCGATCGACCTCGACCGGGCTGCGGCCCTCGCCGACCGGCTCGTTTCGCAGGGCAACGACGGTCTGGTCATCTCGGGCACGACCGGGGAAGCACCGACGACCTCGCGCGAGGAGAAGCAGGACCTGCTGCGTGCCGTCGTCGACGCGGTCGGCGACCGGGCGCAGGTCCTGGCCGGCGTCGGCACCTACGACACCGCACACTCCGTGAAGCTGGCCCGCGACGCCGAGAAGGCCGGTGCAGCAGGCCTGCTCGCGGTTACGCCGTATTATTCCAAACCCCCGCAGGCCGGCATCATCGCGCACACGCTCGCCATCGCAGAGAGCACTGCACTGCCGATCATGCTGTACGACATCCCGGGCCGCACCGGTGCCGCGCTCAGCACCGCGACCATCCTGGAGCTGGCCCGGCATCCTCAGGTGGTCGCCCTCAAGGACGCCAAGAACGACCTTGCGGCGACATCCCAGGTGCTGGCCGGCTGCGAGTTGGCCGTCTACTGCGGTGACGACATGCTCAACCTGCCGATGCTCGCGCTCGGCGGGGTCGGCTTCGTGAGCGTCGTCAGCCACGCCGCGACACCTCAGCTCGTCGAGCTCGTGCAGGCCTACGACGCGGGCGATGTCGCCCGTGCGCGAGACGTCAACATGCGGCTGCAGCCCCTGTACGTCGGGCTGTTCCGCACCCAGGGCGTGATCCTCAGCAAGGCCGCACTCGGGCTGCTCGGCTTCCCGGTCGGTCCGGTGCGGATGCCGCTCATCGATGCCACCGAGGAGCAGATCGCCGTGCTGAAACAAGACCTGACCGACGCCGGGCTGGCGCTCGCATGAGCCACCCGCATCCCGGCATGACGGCACCGCCGGCGCTCCCGGCCGGCGGCCTGCGGGTCGTCGCGCTCGGTGGGCTCGGCGAGATCGGTCGCAACATGACCGTCTTCGAACACGCCGGGCGGCTGCTCATCGTCGACTGCGGGGTGCTGTTCCCTGAGAACGAGCAGCCGGGCATCGATCTGATCCTGCCGGACTTCAGCTACATCCGGGACCGTCTGAACGACATCGAAGCTGTCGTCCTCACGCACGGCCACGAGGACCACATCGGTGCACTTCCCTACCTGCTGCGGGAGAAGCGCGACCTGCGGATCCTCGGCAGTCGGTTCACCCTCGCGCTGCTCGAGGCAAAACTGCGGGAACACCGGATCGTGCCGGTGACCCAGCAGGTGGTCGAGGGCGAGCACCTGCAGGCCGGGCCGTTCGGCCTGGAGTTCTTCGCGGTCAACCACTCGATCCCCGACGCCCTCGCCGTGGCGATCCGCACCGCGGCCGGGGTCGTTCTGCACACCGGTGACTTCAAGATGGACCAGCTGCCGCTGGACGGCCGGCTCACCGACCTCGGCGGCTTTGCCCGGCTCGGCGCAGACGGGATCGACCTGCTGCTCTCGGACTCCACCAACGCCGAGGTGCCCGGCTTCGTGACGCCAGAGCGGGAGATCGGCCCGGTCATCGAGGAGGTCATGCGCACCGCTACCAAGCGGGTCATCGTGGCCTGCTTCGCTTCGCACGTGCACCGCGTCCAGCAGGTCCTCGACGCCGCCGAGGTGCACAAACGCAACGTGGTGTTCGTCGGCCGCTCGATGGTCCGCAACATGGGGGTCGCCCGCGATCTGGGGCTGCTGCGCGTCTCGCCGGGCCTGGTCGTCGACATGAAGGACGTCGAGCACCTGCCGGACAACCGGGTCGTGCTGGTCTCCACCGGCTCGCAGGGCGAACCGCTGTCCGCGTTGTCCCGGATGGCCAACCGCTCGCACCACCAGATCCGCATCCAGGCCCAGGACACCGTGGTGCTTGCCTCCTCGCTCATCCCGGGCAATGAGAACGCCGTCTATCGCGTCATCAACGGGCTGTCCCGGTGGGGCGCCCGGGTCGTCCACAAGGGCGTCGCGAAGGTGCATGTCTCGGGGCACGCACCGGCCGGGGAGCTGCTCTACCTGCTCAATGCCACCAAGCCGTCCAACGTGATGCCGGTGCACGGCGAGTGGCGCCATCTGCGGGCGCACGCCGCGCTCGCGGTCGCGACCGGCGTCCCGATCGAGCGGGTGGTGCTGGCCGAGGACGGCGTGGTCGTGGACCTCGTGGACGGCAAGGCCACGATCGTTGGAGCGGTGCCCTGCGGCTACGTCTACGTGGACGGCATGGAGGTCGGCGATGTCGGCGAGCCGACCCTGAAGGACCGGCGCATCCTTGGCGAGGAGGGCTTCATTTCGGTGACGATCGCCGTCGATTCGATGACCGGCAAGGTCGTCGGGGCGCCGCAGATCGCCGCCCGGGGCTTCAGCGACGACCCGGCTGCGTTCGACGCGGTGCTGCCGCTGCTCGAAGCCGAGCTGGACCGGGCCGCGGCCGAAGGCATCGCCGACACCCATCAGCTCGGCCAACAGATCCGCCGGGCGCTGGGCCGCTGGGTGAGCGACACCTACCGCCGTCGTCCAATGATCATCCCGGTGATCCTGGAGGTCTAAGCCTTCCCCCTGCCCCGCCGATCATGGACATTGTGCGGTGGTGCTGAGCGAGCCGTGACGGCACCAAGGCCATGATCGGCGCGCAGGGGATACGCCGGGGCAGCGGTTCGGGCCTCGGCGCCCCGTGCGGCGTGTCGCGGGTGGGACACGTGTGACTGGTGGTACTGCACCGGTAGCGTCGCAGCTATGGCCCCCCGGACGACTACCGCGCCCCGCCCACGCAGCGGGGGAGCACGTCCGGCTGCGAACAAGGCGCCGGCCCGTAACCGACCCTCCACGCGATCGTCTCGCTTGAGGCCGAACAAGGCCCATCGGCGTCCTCCGGCCCGGCGCGGCCCCAACCCGGTGTTGGCCGGCCTTGGCCACCTGGTCGGCCGCACCTGCCGGCTCCTGGCGGCCGGGGTCGGCGGCGCCACCCGCGCGGCGACCGGTGGGGCCCGGGATCTCGACCCGGCCCATCGCCGGGACGGCCGGGGGTTGCTCCTGCTCGCCCTGGCGCTGGTCGCCGCGACCGGCGCCTGGTGGCACGCCGGCGCGGCCGGCGACGCCGTCGCAGGACTGCTCAGTGCCCTGCTCGGCCGCGGCGCGCTGCTGCTCCCGCCGGTGCTCGCCCTCGGCGCCTGGCGAGTGCTCCGCCACCCGGTCAGCAAGGGCGGCCGTGGCCGGCTGCTCGTCGGCTGGTCCTCGCTGTCATTCGGCGGGCTCGGCGTGCTGCACGTCGTACGCGGACAGCTGGCCCGTCACGAGAAGGGCGGGGTCGTCGGGTTCCTGCTCGGCGAGCCGCTGCGGACGGCGCTGACGCCCTGGGTCGCCGTACCCGTGCTGCTGCTGCTTGCGGTCTTCGGCTTGCTGGTGGTGACCGCGACGCCCGTTCACCAGCTCCCGGCGCGGCTGGCGCTGCTGCGAGACACCCTGCTGCTGCGGCCGAAGCCGACCCCTCTGCCCGACCCCGAACCCCTTGCCCGGACTCGGCCACGGCGCCGGGTGGCGACGATGGAGCAGGCCGCGCCGCAGGACGTCTCACCGGTCGTCCGCGACGAACCTGCTCCGCCGGTGCACACGCCCGCACCGGCCAAGACCGAGCAGCTTGTACTCAAGGGCGACTACGCCCTGCCACCAGCTGATCTGCTCGCCACCGGTACCCCGCCCAAGAAGCGCAGCGCCGCCAACGACGAGGTGATCGCGGCGCTGACCCAGGTGCTGAACGACTTCCAGGTCGACGCGTCGGTGACCGGCTTCAGCCGCGGCCCGACTGTCACGCGCTACGAGGTGGAGCTCGGCCCGGCGGTCAAGGTCGAGCGGATCATCCAGCTCCAGCGAAACATCGCCTACGCGGTCAAGAGTCAGGACGTGCGGATCATCAGCCCGATTCCCGGCAAGAGCGCTGTCGGCATCGAGATCCCCAATACAGACCGGGAAAACGTCAGCATCGGCGACGTCCTTCGGAGCGCCGCCGCCACCAGCGACCACCATCCGATGCTGGTGGCGCTCGGCAAGGACATCGAGGGCGGCTTCGTGATGGCCAACATCGCCAAGACGCCGCACATCCTGATCGCCGGGGCGACCGGCGCCGGCAAGTCGACCTGCATCAACACCCTGCTCGTCAGCATTCTGACCCGCGCGACCCCCGACGAAGTCCGGTTGATCCTGGTCGATCCCAAGCG
>JAYUMN010000071.1:0-25199 GCA_043762595.1 Frankiales bacterium | reverse complement strand
CCCAGCGGCAACGGGCTGCACGAGCCCGAGCTCCTGCACCGCCTCGCCGCCGAGCTCGACCTCCCGGTGCGCTTCGAGGCACCCTGCGGCCCGGACCGCCTACGCGACTGGTATGTCGCTGCAGATCTCGTGGCGGTCCCCTCTCACAACGAGTCGTTCGGGCTGGTCGCCCTCGAGGCGCAGGCCTGTGGCACCCCGGTCGTCGCAACCGACGTCGGTGGCCTGCGCACCACCGTCGACGACGACGTGAGCGGTCTGCTGGTCCCCGGTCACGACCCGGTCGCCTGGGCCGCGGCGCTGCGCCGGGGACTCGCCGACCGGCGCCGGCTCTCGCTCGGCGCCGTCGACCACGCGGCCCAGTTCTCATGGGGGGCAACGGCTTCCGGGCTGCTCGACACCTTTCGGGACGCGCTCGATGACGTCTACGCCGAGCGCCTGGCATCGGCTCGATGAGCCAATCGGCTCCCGCAATGATCATCCAGGCAGCGCTCGACGAGGCGCTGCTCGAGTACGACTCGCCGGGGCCTGGCCAGTTCTTCGTCCGGTTGCCCGGGCAGCACAAACTCGCGACCAACTGCTGGCTGGTCCTCGGCCAACATGCCTTGCTCGTGGAGGCCTTCGTCTGCCGCAAGCCTGATGAGAACCACGAGGAGTTCCAGCGTTTCCTGTTGCGCCGCAACGCCCGCATGTACGCGGTGGCGTTCAGCCTCGACAAGGCCGGCGACGTCTACCTGGTCGGGCGGCTGCCCCTGCACGCGGTGACCGCCGAGGAGGTCGACCGCATCCTGGGCTGCGTCCTGCAGTACGCCGACGAGGCCTTCGATCCATTGCTGGAGCTGGGGTTCGCCAGCTCCATCCGACGCGAGTGGGCTTGGCGCCACAAGCGTGGCGAATCGACTGCCAACCTGGCCGCGTTCGCCCGCTTCGCCGATCCGGACCGGTGAGCCGGTCATGACGCAGGACGCGGTCTGGCAGCTCGATGGCCAACTTCTGGACGTCCTCACCGAGCTCGGCGTCGAGCTCGAGCGGGTCGAAGCCGGCGCCTACGTCCTGACCCTGCGTGGGATCCGCCGGCGCAGCACGCTGGTCTGGCTCGTCGCGGGCGAGCAGGCGGTCGCGGTCGAGGCGTTCGTCATGCACGTCGTCCCGACCGACTGTCCTGACCCAGGTCGGTTGCACCGGCATCTGCTGGCCAGGAACCTTCGGCTGCGTGCTGTTCACTACGGCCTCGACGAGGTGGGCGATGTCTTCCTGACCGGGTCGCTGCCGCACAGCGCGGTGACCGTCGAGGGCGTCGACCGGTTGCTCGGCGAACTCTGGCAGCTGGTCGATGACGACCACGACTCGCTGGTCGTGTTGGCCTACGGTGACCGCCTCGTCGCCGACGGGGCTCTGGCGCACAAGGTGCTTGCCGACGGTGCGGGCCGCCGCCCGGCTGGTACCCCGGACTGGGCGCCGCAGCGCGACGTCCGGCGCTGACCCGGCGTACTCGCTGCGCGCATGGACCTGGGCCGATCTTGACGACGTGGTCCGCGCCGCGTTGACCTGGGTGATCAGATCGTCAAGATGGCCAACTGAGGGCCCCGCCCGCGACTCTTGCAGCGGTGCCCTGATGATCACGGTAACCCGGGCGGGGCGGGCGAGGCGGGGTGCGGCAAGATCCGGGGCATGTCGACGCTTGTGCTGCTCCGCCACGGTGAGAGCCAGTGGAACGCCACCAACCAGTTCACCGGCTGGGTCGACGTCGACCTGACCGAGAAGGGCGTGCAGCAGGCTGTCCGGGGGGGTGAGCTGCTGCATGAGAGCGGCGTGCTGCCGACGGTCGCGCACACCTCGGTCATGCGCCGCGCGATCCGCACCGCCAATCTCTGCCTCGACGCCGCCGAACGGTCCTGGATTCCAGTGACCCGGCACTGGCGGCTCAACGAGCGGCACTACGGCGACCTGCAGGGCAAGGACAAAAAGGCCATCCGTGACACCTACGGCGACGAGCAGTTCGTCCGCTGGCGCCGGTCGTACGACGTGCCGCCGCCGCCGCTCACCGTCGGCTCGACGTGGGACGTGTCCGGCGATCCGCGCTACGCGGGGCTCGCCCCCGAGGTGGTGCCGCTCACCGAGTGCCTGGCCGATGTGGTGGCCCGGCTGCTGCCCTACTGGTACGACGTGATCGTGCCGGATCTGCGGGCCGGCCACGTCGTGCTGGTGGCGGCCCACGGCAACAGCCTGCGGGCGATGGTGAAGCACCTCGACGGGTTGACCGAGCAGCAGGTGGTGGGGCTGAACATCCCAACCGGGATCCCGCTGCGCTACGAGCTGGACGACGACCTGCGACCGCGCACCGTGGGCGGGGACTACCTGGACCCGGCGGCGGCGGCGATCGCGGCCGCGGCGGTGGCAGACCAAGGCAAATAGCTCACCGAGGCAAAGAGCTCACCGAGGCAACGAGCTGACCGACGCCGCCGGCTCAGCTGACCGGGACGGGCCGCTCACCGGTCACCAGGTAGACGACCCGGCGGGCGACCGACACGGCGTGGTCGGCGAACCGCTCGTAGTAGCGGCCGGCCAGGGTGATGTCGATCGCCGCCTCGACGCCGTGCTCCCAGCTGTCGGCGAGCAGCGCTGTGAACAGCGCCTTGTGTAGGTCGTCCATCACGTCATCGTCGCGTTCCAGCTGCGCGGCGAGCTCGAGGTCGCGACCGGCGATGACGCTGCCGGCCTTGGCGACGATTTCCTCGGCCGTGTGGCCCATCTCGAGCAGGGTGCTGCGCAGCTCCGGCGGGACGGCCGAGGCCGGGAAGCGGCGCCGGGCAATCTTTGCCACGTGCAGGGCCAGATCGCCCATCCGCTCGAGGTCGGCGACCATCCGCAAGGACGTGATGAGCATCCGCAGGTCGGTGGCGACCGGCTGCTGGCGGGCCATCAGGTCGAGGCACTGCTCCTCAACCTGATGGTAAAGCGCGTCGACGGCGTCGTCGGCGGTGATGACGGTCTCGGCCAGCTGCAGGTCTGCGTCGAGCAGCGCCGTCGTGGCGCGGGCCATCGCCGAGCCGACGAGGGCGGTCATGTCGACCAGCGCCTTGGAGATGCTGTCGAGGTCGTCGTGGTAGGCGTCGCGCATCCCCCGACCCTAGCCTCGCCGGCCGCGCCAACGCCGCCGTTGGTTGAACCCCGGCTGTCAGCCAGGTGAACACTGCCTCGCCGGCCCGGTGCGGGGCGATCTGCGGCGCCGGGATCCGTACCCTCGTCCAGGTGGACTTGCCGGCCGTGCTTGCCTCGTTCGTCGTCGGCGTCGCCCTCGGCGCCGGGGTGGTGCTTGCGACCGTGCGCCGGCCCGCTGCCCCGGTCGTGGTTTCCGATCCGCTGCCGGCCACCCGCGCCCTCGTCGAGGCCCTGCCGGTTGCCGTCGTGGTGCTCGACGCGACCGACGAGGCCGTGCTGGCCAACCAGGCCGCCATCGCGCTGGGGTTGCTTGCCGACAACGGCTTGCCCGTCACCGAGCTGCGCGCGCTGGTCCGCGAGACCCGCCGGGCCGGGTTACCGCGGGACGCCGACATCTTGCTGCGCGGGGTCCACTCCGACGTCCGGGCCCGGTTGGCGCCGCTCGCCGACGGCCAGGTCGCGTTGCTCGTCGAGGACGTCACGGAGGCCCGCCGGGTCGAGGCCGTCCGCCGGGATTTCGTGGCCAACGTCTCGCACGAGCTCAAGACGCCGGTCGGGGCGATGCAGCTGCTGGCCGAGGCGCTGCAGGGCGCGAGCAGCGACCCGGCCGCCGTCCGCCGGTTCGCCGACCGCGTCCACCACGAGGCCGGCCGGCTCGGCCGGCTCGTCCAGGAGCTGCTCGACCTGTCCCGGTTGCAGGGCGCTGAACCGATGCCCGATGCCCGCCCGGTGTCGCTTGACGCCGTCCTCGCCGAAGCGGTCGACCGCACTCGGACGGCCGCGGCCTCCCGCGGCATCGCCGTGGTCCGGGGTGGCGCGCGGGGGTTGTCGGTGCTGGGTTCCGAGACGCAGCTGGTCACCGCCCTGGTCAACCTGATCGACAACGCCGTCGCCTACAGCCCGGACGGCACCCGGGTCGCCCTCGCCGTACGCCGGGACGGGAAGTGGGCCGAGCTGAGCGTCACCGACCAGGGGATCGGCATCGGTGAGAAGGACCTCGAACGGGTCTTCGAGCGGTTCTACCGGGCCGACCCGGCGCGCAGCCGGGCGACCGGCGGCACCGGGCTGGGCCTGGCGATCGTCAAGCACGTCGCGAGCAATCATGGTGGCGAGGTGGGCGTGTGGAGCGTCGAGGGTTCCGGCTCGACCTTCACCCTCAAGCTCCCGGTGGCACCGAACAACAAGGGGGAGCAGGCATGACGCGGGTCCTGGTGGTCGAGGATGAGGAATCGTTCTCCGAGGCGCTGTCCTACCTGCTGTTGCAGGAGGGGTTCGAGGTCGCGGTGGCCGCCACCGGGCCGGCGGCGATCGCGGAGTTCGACCGCAGCGGCGCCGACATCGTGCTGCTCGACCTGATGTTGCCCGGCCTGTCCGGCACCGAGGTCTGCCGGCAGCTGCGGGCCCGGTCGTCCGTGCCGGTGATCATGCTGACGGCGAAGGACAGTGAGGTCGACAAGGTCGTCGGCCTGGAGCTCGGCGCCGACGACTACGTCACCAAGCCCTACTCCGGCCGTGAGCTGGTCGCCAGGGTGCGGGCCGTGCTCCGCCGCGGCGCCGAGCCCGACGAGCAGCTGCCCGGTGCGCTCGAGGCCGGCCCGGTCCGGATGGACGTCGACAGGCACGTCGTCACGGTCGCCGGCGACGGGGTTGCCCTGCCGCTCAAGGAGTTCGAGCTGTTGGAGGTGCTGCTGCGCAACGCCGGCCGGGTGATGACGCGCGGCCAGCTCATCGACCGGGTCTGGGGGGCCGACTACGTCGGCGACACCAAGACCCTCGATGTGCACGTCAAGCGGCTGCGGGCCAAGGTCGAGCCCGACCCGGCCGCGCCGCAGCACCTGGTGACGGTCCGCGGCCTTGGCTACAAGTTCGAGCGCTGACCGGCGGGGTGGGCCAGCGACCGGCCGGCGGCCCGGAGCGTGCACAGCCGCACCAGTTCGGCGTACGCGGCGGGGCCGAGCAACTCGGTGAGCTCCGGGCCGTAGGAGACGACGACCGCGTCGGCCCCGACATGGGCCTCGGGCGAGGAGGTGCACCACCAGTGCAGGTCGGCGCCGCCCGGACCCCAGCCGCGCCGGTCGAACTCGCCGATCGTCGTGACGAGCACGGTCGTCTCGTCCGGTCGGACGACCTCCTCCTGCGTACGCCGCACCGGGAGCTGCCAGCACACGTCTGGTTTGGTCTCGAGGGGATGCCGACCGGTGCGCAGGGCCAGGCCGTGCAGCGCGCAGCCCTGGCCGGCGGCGAAACCCGGACGGTTCAAAAACACGCAGGCGCCGTCGACGGTGCGGGTCCGGCGGGCCGGCTCCCCCTCGAGCTCGTCGTCCTCGCTGATGCCGAGCCGGCGACCTGTCCCGGCGTACTGCCAGTCCTTGTTCTTCAGCAGGCCGGCGAACCGCTCGATCCGCTGCTCGTCGGCGTCGTCGCTGTAGAACGCGCCGTGGCTGCAGCACCCGTCGTCGGGGCGGCCCTCGACGACACCGTGGCAGCCCGCGCCGTAGATGCAGGTCCACGACGACAGCAGCCAGGTGAGGTCGGCGCGGACGATCTGACCGGCGTCGCAGGGGTCGACGAATTCGACGAACTCACGCGGCGCGTCGGGGTCGGTTTCGCGAAGCGACGGCATGCCCAGGTCGGTCACCGGGACCAGGGTAGCGGCGTGCCGACGGGCGGACCGTACGCTCGCCGGGCCATGTCAGTGCCCCTGCTCCCGCCCGACAGCGCCGTCCGGGTCCCGGGCGCGCGGGTGGCGCTCGCGACGGCCAGCGTCTATCCGGAGTCGACGGCGAATGCCTTCGAGATCGCCGCGCGGCTCGGGTACGACGGCGTCGAGGTGATGGTCTACACCGACCCGGTCAGTCAGGACGTGACCGCGCTGCGGCGGCTTTCGGACTACCACCAGGTGCCGATCCTCGCGCTGCACGCACCGTGCCTGGTCATCACCCAGCGGGTGTGGGGCACCGACCCGTGGCTCAAGCTGGTTAAGGCCAAGGAGGTCGCGGAGGAGTGTGGCGCGCAGACCGTCGTGGTACACCCGCCGTTCCGGTGGCAGCGGGAGTACGCCCGGCAGTTCCTCGGTGGGATTCAGCAGATGGGGTCTGAGACGGCGGTGCAGTTCGCGGTCGAGAACATGTTCCCGCTGCGGGCGCGCGGCCGCGAGGTCACGCCGTACGCGCCGGACTGGGACCCGACCGAGGAGGACTTCCCGCACTTCACCCTCGACCTATCGCACACCTCGGTCTCGAAGTCCGACGCGCTCGCGATGCGCGCGGTGATGGACGACCGGCTGGCCCACGTACACATCGCGGACGGCCTCGGTACCGCCCGTGACGAACACCTCGTCCCCGGCCGCGGAACACAACCCTGCGCCGAGTTGCTCGAAGGACTGGCGGTGCAGGGCTTCGACGGGCTGGTGGTCGTCGAGGTCAACACCCGCAAGTGCGAGGACCGGGCCGAGCGCGAGACCGACCTGGCCGAGGCGCTCGCCTTCACCCGCCTCAACCTTGCGGCGCCGCTGACCGACCCGACCCCCTTCCGCCGCTAGGGTCCGACCATGGACGTCCTGCGCACCCCGGACGAGCGCTTCACCGACGTTCCTGGCTTCCCGTTCGCACCGCAGTACGCCGAGACGTCGGACGGTCTGCGGAT
The DNA here is from genome assembly GCA_043762595.1 of Frankiales bacterium. GTDB lineage: Bacteria > Actinomycetota > Actinomycetes > Mycobacteriales > SCTD01 > JAYSQK01. The sequence goes on along the minus strand of JAYUMN010000071.1, from coordinate 18,395 downwards.
GGCCTACGTCGATGAGGGCTCGGGTCCGGTCGTGCTGCTGCTGCACGGCGAGCCGTCCTGGAGCTACCTCTACCGGACGATGATCCCGGTGCTGGCCGACGCCGGCTTTCGGGTCGTCGCGCCGGACCTGATCGGGTTCGGCCGCTCCGACAAGCCGGCGGCGGTGGCGGACTACACCTACGCCGGGCACGTCGAGTGGCTCCGGTCGGTGCTGTTCGACGCGCTGGACCTGACCGACCTCACGCTGTTTTGCCAGGACTGGGGCGGCCTGCTCGGCCTGCGCCTGGTCGCAGAGCACCCATCGCGGTTCGCCAGGGTGGCGTCGGGCAACACCGGGCTGCCCGACGGCCGGCACCGGTTGCCGGACGCCTGGTGGCGGTTCCGTGACTTCGTCGTCCGGACCGAGGACCTGCCGATCGGCTTCCTGGTCAACAGCGGCTGCGTCAACCCGCTGTCCGACGCCGAGGTGGCGGCCTACGACGCGCCGTTTCCGGATGCGTCGTACAAAGCCGGGGCGAAGGCGTTCCCGGACCTGATCCCGCAGGACGCCGACAACCCGGCGACGCCGGCCAATCAGCGGGCCTGGGAGGCGCTGGTGGGTTTCGGCAAGCCGTTCCTGTGCACGTTCTCCGACGCAGACCCGATCACCAGCGGGGGCGAGCGGATGCTGATCGGCAAGATCCCCGGCGCCCAGGGGCAGCCGCACACCACCATCGCGGGCGGCGGCCACTTCCTGCAGGAGGACCGCGGACCGCAGCTTGCCGCGGTCCTGGTGGACTGGATCCGCGGATCCTGAGGGCGGCTGGGGGCTGCCTGCTTTCGGCCATGGGCCCGGGCCTGCCCCCCACCGCGTGGGTGGGTCCGGCGTACCGCGGCCCCGGTCTACCGCGTTGGTGGGTCCGGCGTACCGCGTGGGTAGGCCCGGCGTACCGCGGCCCCGGTCTACCGCGTGGGCCGGCCCGGCTGCCCCGGCACCACTTCCCGCTTCGCCGTGGCCCTTTTTGCGCTGTTCTGGGTGTTTCGCGCTCGTCACCCGACACGGTACGTGGGGCCTGCACGTCCTCAGATGCCGCCGGCGTTCCACACCCCGGCCCTGATGGACCGCCCGACACCCGCCACGACGGTTGCACGCTGCGCCGGCCGACCGCCGGGAGCACTGGCCCGACGTCCCGCCACGTCCCGCTCCGCCGTGGCCCTGTTTGCGATGATCTGAGTACTTCGCGCTTGTCACACAACACGGTAGGTGGGCCGCCGCCGGCGCGGACCTCGGCGCAGCTGCAGGATCGCCGACTAGGGCAGGTCAAGCACGCCGCTGTCGGAGCGCCGCGGACCTCCGCTGGCCAGCCACCCCCCGAGCCGTGGCGTCTGGAATGCCCCACGCAGCAGCGCATCGCGCGCAGCCGAGCCGTGTCGGGCCTGCAGCGCCGCGCCGAGCAGCAGCGAGAGCCTGGTCATCTGCCGGACGTGCGGGGAGCGCAAAGGCTGGTAGGGCGAGACGTCGCCGCGAGCCAGCAGGCTGGCGAGCGCCCAGGCGTCTCGGAGGCCGGCGCCGAGGCCCTGCCCAGCGAACGGCGGCATCGTGTGTGCGGCGTCCCCGGCGAGCAAGACCCGGCCGGCCTGCCAGGTCGCAGCGCGACGCGCCCCGAACCGATAGACGACAGCGCGGACCACCTCGACCTCGGCGCGGGTGTCCCGACGCAGCAGGGTGGTAGCGACGTCGCTGAGGCCGCCGCCCAGTGCGCCCGAGCCGCCGCGGTGCCCACCCCGAAGCAGCCACTCCCACCGATGTCCGCCAGGCACCGGCAGGTCCACCTGCGGCCGGGCCGGATCGCAGGTGTAGGTGAACTGCTGTCGCTCCGGCACCATCCCGGCGACATCGGCGACCAGCCAGGGCTGCGGGAGATCGCGTCCGAGCCAGGCGATGCCGGCGTCCCGGCGTACGACGGAGGAGGCGCCGTCGCAGCCGACCAGCCAGCCGGCCGATACGGAACTGCCGTCCGAGAGCGCCGCCTCCACAGAAGATGATCTTTGCGCAAAGCGCTCGAGCGACGTGCCGAGCCGCACCTCGACCCGCCCCGCCAGGTGCGCCCGCAAGGCTGCCTCGAGGGTCGGCTGGTGGAAGAAGGCAAGGCCGGCAAAACCGTGCGCGGCGGGGAAGGCAACCGAGCCCAGCGGGCGATGGCGGGCGTCGAGGAAGCGGACCGCCGGCGCGGTCAGCATCGGCTCGACCAGGCCGGGCGCGGTCCGCGCCAGCAGGAGCTGGACCTCGTCGTCGACCGCAACCGCCCGCGGCAGAGCGAACGGCGCCGGCTCGCGCTCGACAACCAGGGCGGTGAGCCCGTGCGCGGCCAGCCGCGCGGCGAGCACCGCGCCGACCGGGCCGCAGCCGGCGACTAGCACGTCGTAGCGGTCCATTCGGTCTAGCCTGCCGCCCATGTTGCGACAGGTCATCCTGGCCGCCTCCGCCAACCACCGCGTGAAGGCCCTGGTGGCCGGGGCGCCGCTGTCGCGGTCGGTGGTGCGGCGTTTCGTCGCCGGCGAGCAGACCGACGACGCCGTTCGCGCGACCCGTGAGCTGCAGGCCGGCGGCCTGGTCGTCAGCCTCGACCATCTCGGCGAGGACACCCTCGACGTCGCCCACGCGCAGGCGACCGTGCAGGCCTATCTGGCCCTGCTCGAACGGTTGTCCGCGGCCGGCCTCACCGCCGGAGGCCGCGCCGAGGTGTCGGTCAAACTCACCGCCGTCGGCCAGGTCATCGACCCGGCGCTGGCGCTCGCGTCGGCCCGGACGATCTGCGCCGCCGCGCGCGCCGCCGGCACCACGGTCACCCTGGACATGGAGGATCACACCACGACCGACGCAACCCTCGAGGCGCTGCGCGAGATCCGGACCGACTTCCCAACCACCGGCGCGGTGCTGCAGGCCTACTTGCACCGGACCGAGGACGACTGCCGGGCGCTGGCCAGCCCGGGCAGCCGGATCCGGTTGTGCAAGGGGGCGTACCGCGAGCCGGCGACCGTCGCCTACCAGCATGCTGCCGAGGTCGACGCCTCCTACGCCAGGTGCCTCGCGGTGCTGATGGACGGCCCGGGTTATCCGATGGTCGCCACCCACGACCCGAAGCTGATCGCCCTCGCCGCCGGGCACGCCCGGGCGCCCGGGAGCTATGAGTTCCAGCTGCTCTACGGCATCCGGCCGACCGAGCAGCGCCGGCTCGCCGCGCAGGGGCACACCGTGCGGGTCTATGTGCCCTACGGCGACCAGTGGTACGGATACCTGATGCGACGTCTCGCCGAACGCCCCGCCAACCTGACGTTCTTCCTGCGCGCGCTGGTGTCCCGCTCGTGACCCGCATCGCTGTCATCGGGGTCGGCAAGCTCGGTGAGGCCCTGCTGTCGGGGCTCATCCGGGCCGGCGCCAAGCCCGACTCGCTGCTGGCTGCCGAGCGACACGCCGAACGGGCCGCTGAGATCGCCGAGCGGTACGGCGTACCGGCAGCGCAGCCGCTGGTGGCCGCCGGCGCCGCGGAGGTGCTGCTGCTCGTGGTGAAGCCGCAGGACATGCGGGCCCTGCTGGTCGAGATCGCGCCGGCGGTGCAGCCCGGGACGCTCGTTGTCACGATGGCCGCGGGCATCCCGAGCTCGCTGGTGGAGGAGTTGCTGCCGGCCGGGACGCCGGTCGTGCGGGTGATGACCAACACGCCAGTCTTCGTCGATGAGGCGATGTCGGCGCTGTCGGCCGGCTCGCACGCCGAGCCGGCACATCTGGACCTCGTCGAGGATCTGCTGGCCTCGGTCGGCAAAGTGGTGCGGGTCCCCGAGTCGCAGATGGACGCGGTCACCGCGCTGTCCGGCAGTGGCCCGGCGTACTTCTTCCTCATGGTCGAGGCGATGATCGACGCGGGGATTCTGCTCGGTCTGCCGCGGGCCATCGCAGCCCAGCTGGTGGTGCAGACCGCGGTCGGGGCGGCCCGGATGCTGCGTGACTCCGGTGAGCATCCGGTGGTCCTGCGCGAGGCGGTCACCTCCCCCGGTGGCACCACGATCTCGGCGATCCGGGTGATGGAGGACCGCGGCGTGCGCTCGGCGATGCTGGCCGCGGTCGAGGCCGCGAGGGACCGGTCCCGGGAGCTCGCCGGCGGCTAGCCCGCCACCGCGCGGGCCGGTGTCGCGCTCCGTAGGATGAGGCGGTGAAGCGCCCTGTGCTCCTGCTGACAGGTGCGGTGCTCCTTGCTGCTTGCAGCGGTGGCGGGGGGGCCAAGGTTGCGACCGGCCTGGTGCAGCGGGCAGATGTACGCGAGGTCGTCGACGCCCCCGGTGCGGTGACTGCTCGGGCCACCTCGACCGTGTCGGCCCCAGCGGACGCGACCGTCGTGGCGGTGCTCGTCAAGGACGGGCAGGCTGTCCGCAAGGGCGCCGTGCTGGTTCGCCTCGGCAGCGTCCAGGCGCAGCAGCGGCTGCAGCAGGCCGAGAGCGCGCAGGTGAATGCGAGTGGTTCGCGGGTGGTGCTGCCGAGCGCCGACGTCGGGCCGCTGCAGGACCAGGTCGACGCGGCCGCCGCAGCAGCGCTTACCGCGGGGCGCACGGCGGCAGCTCAGATCTCTGACCCGAAGGCCCGGCAGCGGGCGCAGGACGCCGTGACGGTGGCCGAGACGCGCTACCGGACGGCCGCGGCGGCGGCCAGGGCAGCGGTCGACCAGGCCAACGCCGGGGTCGGGTCGGTCCAGAGCGCGCTCGACGCCTTCGCCGGGTCGCAGCGCGCGGGCGCCACCGCGTCGGTGTCGGCCGCCCGCGCCACCGTCGAGGGGCTGACTGTCCGCGCTCCCATCGACGGGGTCGTCAGCCTCGGCAACGGCGGGTCGCCGGCCGGCGCCGCACCGGACGTCAGCAGCCTCATCAGCTCGCTGCCGGCGGCCGTCCAGGGTCAAGCCCAGCAGGCGCTCGGCGGCGCCGGGCCGGGTTCGACGAGCACCACCACCGGTGCGCTGGCGGTCGGCAGCCCCATCCGCTCCGGCGCCGTCGTTGTCACCGTCACCGACACCAGCGGGCTGGGGCTCACCGCAGACGTCGACGAGACCGACGTCCTGCTGGTCCGGCCAGGGATCCACGCCGACGTCGAGCTCGACGCGGTCCCGGACACGTCGTACGCCGCGACGGTCACCTCCGTCGACCTCGCGCCGACGACAAGCGCTCGGGGCGGCGTGAGCTACCGGGTCCGGCTGACCCTGCAACGCGGCGCCGGGCCGGCGCCGCGGCCGGGGATGAGCGCGGTCGTCAACCTGCGGGTACGCACGGTGAACGGAGCCGTGAGCGTCCCCGCGGCAAGCGTCGTACGCGAAGGCAGCAGCAGTGCCGTCTTCGTCGTCGAGCGTGGCCGGGCCAGGCGCCGCGCCCTTGTGCTCGGCGCGCAGGGCGCCGACCGTGACGAGGTGCGCAGCGGGGTGGTCGAGGGGGAGCGGGTGGTCGTGCGCGACGCCGACAAGCTCCACGACGGGCAAGTCCTACGGTGAGCACCCCGGCGCTCGAGGCGGTCGAGGTGACCCGGTCCTACCAGCTGGACGGTGTCAGCGTGCAGGCCCTGCGCGGGGTGACCCTGACGGTCGAGCAGGGCGACTACCTCGCGGTGGTTGGCCCATCCGGCTCGGGCAAGTCGACGCTGATGCACCTGCTCGGCGGCCTGGACCGCCCGACGACCGGCATCCTGCGGGTCGGCGGCCGGGACGTCAGCGAGATGACCCAGGACGAGCTCGCGGTGGTCCGCAACGAGACCCTCGGCTTCGTCTTCCAGGCGTTCCAGCTGCTGCCCCGCACCAGCGCAGTGGACAACGTCGCGATGCCGTTGGTCTACCGCGGTGTGCGCCGGGCCGAGCGCCGCCGTCGCGCGGCCGCGGCCCTCGAGCAGGTCGGGATGGGGCACCGGCTCGACCACCGGCCCAACCAGCTGTCCGGGGGGGAGCAGCAGCGCGTCGCGATCGCCCGGGCGCTGGTCGGCGACCCGCAGGTGCTGCTCGCCGACGAGCCCACCGGCAACCTCGACACCCGCACCGGCGAAGAGGTGATGGCCCTGCTGGAGGCGCTCAACAGCACTCGCGGCGTCGCCGTCGTCCTGGTCACCCACGACCGGGACGTGGCCGCCCGGGCCCGCCGGCAGGTGCGGGTGCGGGACGGTCTGCTCGAGCCCTCGCAAGCCGTCCCCGGGTGAGACTGGCCGAGGCCTGGCGGGTCGCCGTGACCGCCTTGCGGGCCAACCGGCTGCGGAGCCTGCTGACGATGCTCGGCGTCGTGATCGGGGTGGCCGCGGTGGTCGTGCTGGTGGCGATTGGCACCGGCGCCAAGCAGGAGGTCGAGCAACAGATCCAGGGGCTCGGCTCCAACCTGGTGATCATCGTGCCGGGCAAGCTCGAGCTGGGCAGCGCGCCGACCAAGAGCCGGCTCGACCTGGCCGACGCCGACCGGGTCGGCAAAGCGATCGGCGCGCCGCAGGACGTCGCGGTCACCGTCGCGAGCGGCGAGACCATCCGCTACGCAAACCGCAGCGTCTTCTCGACGGTCAACGGCACCAACCCCGCTGTACCGAGGGTGTTCGTGCGTCCGATGGCCCGCGGGAGCTATCTGCGGGCCAGCGATGTCGACACCCGACGGCGGGTCGTCGTGGTCGGCAGCTCGGTGGCCGAACAGCTGTTCCAGGGCGCCGACCCGCTCGGCCGGACCATCTCGATCGGCGGTGTGCGATTCAGGGTGATCGGGGTCTTTGCCAGCGTCGGCAGCAGCCTGGGCGCCAACCGCGACGGCGAGGTGCACATCCCGGTGACGGCGGCCCAGCGGCTGTTCGCCAGCGAACGGATCGATGCGCTGGCCATCAAGGCCCCGACGAACGGCGACATCGCGCGGGTCAAGCACCAGTCGCTCGCAGTGTTGAAGGCGCGCTATCCCGACCAGCAGTTCAGCGCCGTCACCCAGGACCAGATCCTCGGCACCGTCGGCAAGATCCTCGGCCTGTTGACGACGGTGCTCGCCGCGATCGCCGCGATCAGTCTGCTCGTCGGCGGGGTGGGTGTCAGCAACATCATGCTCGTCAGCGTGCGGGAGCGGACCCGCGAAATCGGCCTGCGCAAGGCGGTCGGGGCGCGTCAGCGCGACGTCCTGCTGCAGTTCCTGCTGGAGGCGGTACTGCTGACCAGCATCGGTGGGGTGCTGGGTATAGCGATCGGGGTTGGCGGCTCGCTCGGATTGTCGGCCGCGATCGAGCAGCTGCCGGCTGTCATTACCTGGTGGTCGCCGGTGCTGGCATTCTCGGTCAGCGCAGCGGTCGGGTTGTTCTTTGGCGTTGTCCCGGCCCGCCGGGCCGGAAAGCTCGACCCGGTGGTAGCCCTGAGGACGGAGTGAGTCATGAGTGAGAGCACCCTGGTGGTCTGGGACGACGTCTTCAGCGACTACGACTTCGGGCCGTCGCACCCGATGCGGCCGCTCCGGCTCGAGCTCACGATGGGCCTGGCCACGCAGCTCGGGGTGCTGGCCCGGCCCGGGGTTGAGGTGCGCGCGCCACGGATGGCCGGCGACGACCTGCTCGAGCTGGTGCATGACCCGCTCTACGTCGCCTCGGTCCGCCGCGCTCCGGACGACCTGCTTGGCCGGCTGTCGCTGCGTTGGGGCCTCGGGACCGGCGATGTGCCCGTGTTCCCCCGCATGCACGAGGCGGCGGCGCTGATCACCGGGGCGTCCGTTGACGCCGCCCGGGCCGTCTGGGAGGGCACCCACCAGCACGCCGTCAACATCTCCGGCGGTCTGCATCACGCTATGCGCGACCGGGCCAGCGGCTTCTGCGTCTACGACGACCCGGCTGTCGCGATTGCCTGGCTGCTCTCGCAGGGCGCGACCCGGGTGGCCTACGTCGACGTCGACGTCCACCACGGGGACGGGGTGCAGGCGGCCTTCTACGACGACCCGCGGGTGCTCACCGTGTCGCTGCACGAGAGCGGCCGAACGCTGTTCCCCGGCGGCGGTTGGCCCGACGAGATCGGTGGCGAGCACGCGCTCGGCACCTCGGTCAACCTCGGCTTCGGGGTAGGCACCGGCGACGCCGGTTGGCTGCGGGCCTTCGACGCGATCGTCCCGCCGGTGGTGCGGGCGTTCGCCCCGCAGGTGCTGGTCACCCAGCACGGCTGCGACACCCATGCCCTGGACCCGCTGGCCCACCTGATGATGAGTGTGGACGGGCAACGGGCCGCCTATGCAGCGCTGCACCGGCTCGCCCACGAAGTCAGCGGCGGGCGGTGGGTGGCGCTCGGCGGCGGCGGCTACGAGCCGGTGCAGGTGGTGCCCCGCGCTTGGACACATCTGCTGGCCGAGGTGACCGGCGCCCAGGTCGACGGCGACACCCCGGACGACTGGCGCGACACCGCGAGCGTGCGCGGCGGCGAGCCTGCCCCCAGCTCGCTGACCGACGGGGTCGAGGCGACCTTTGTGCCCTGGGAGGGCGGCTACGGCGACCCCGACGACGCCGTCGACCGGGCTGTCGTCGAGACCCGCGAGGCGGTCTTCCCGCACCTCGGGTTGGACCCGCTCGTGGCCCGGGGATGACGGCGGCGCTACGGCAGCACCTCTTGGCGAGCCGGATCTGCGGCGACGTCGCGACCGACCGGCACGACAACCTGCGCAACATCGGCCGGCTGCTGGATGGCCATCCCAGCTGCACCTTCGGGCTACCGGTGCCGGACCGCACCAGCGACGAGGTGCTGGAGGTGATGGTCCGCCGCTGCGGCATTCATCCTGATCCGTCGTACGACGTGGGGCCGGACACGATCGACGTTGATCTGTGCGTGACAGCCCTCGTCCGGGTGCGCGACCGGCTGGCCGCTGCCGCGGCGGGTCGGCAGCGGGTTGTGCTTGCAACCGGCCACCCCACCGGCATCCTGGCGATCCACCTCGCGGTCGCGGCGGCCCTCACGGCGGCCGGCTGCGAGGTGCTGCGGCCCGACGTGCACCATTGGCAGTGGCCGCAGGAGCACGACAGCGACTGGGCCCGCAGCCGGCCCCGGCACATCCGCAACCTCGGTGGGGTGCACCTGCTGGCGGCCGGTGGGGAGCTGGTGCACACGCATGCGCCCGAACCCGCGATCGAGCTACTCCGGCGCTGCGAGCCCGACCTCGTTGTCGCGGACCACGGCTGGGCGGGCGCCGCCGCGGTCGCCGGCCACGAGGTGCTTGGGTTCGCCGACAGCAACGACCCGGCGCTGTTCGTCGGCCAGGAAGACGGCCGGTCGATCGTCACCGTGCCGCTCGACGACAACGTCCGGCCGCACCTCTACGACCCGGTGTCGCGCTTCCTCACCACCTGGTGACCCCGCTTCCGGTCCTGCCGCCGCGCCCGGTGGGGGATGTTCCGGGTCGAGGCAGGGCGCCGGTTGCGGGCAAGGTGCCGCTTCGGCTGCCGGTTGGACGTTGGACGGCGGCGCAGAGGCGTGGAGGGCCGGTTGAGCCAAATGGCGGACTGTCCAGACCCCACCAGCCCCGATACGCTCACCAAGCACGTGCGTGTCTGCGTTGGCGGTGGGGAAGCCGCTGACCACGACGCGTGCCGACGGTGGTGCTTTGATGTCCAGCCTTTCCGAGATCCGGTTCCTCACCGTCGCCGAGGTGGCTGCGCTCATGCGCGTGTCCAAGATGACCGTCTACCGGCTCGTGCATGCCGGTGACCTCGCCAGCGTGCGGGTCGGCCGCTCGTTCCGGGTCCCCGAACACGCTGTGCACAGCTACCTGCAGGGGGCGTTCACCGAGGCCGGGTAGGGTCAAAGCTCCAACGAGACCGAGCAGAGGTTGCACACGTGGGTTCCGTCATCAAAAAGCGCCGCAAGCGGATGGCCAAGAAGAAGCACCGCAAGCTGCTGAAGAAGACCCGCGTCCAGCGCCGCAACAAAAAGTAGCGCCGGCCGTGTGGCTGACGTTCCTCTCGGACTTCGGCTACGAAGACGCCTTCCTCGGCGTCTGCAAGGGCGTCATCGCCCGCACCGCCCCGCAGGTCGGCATCCTGGACGTGTTGCATCTTGTCGCCCCGCAGGATGTCGAGCAGGGCGCGTCAGTGCTGGCCAGCGCCGTGCCCTACCTCCCGGTTCCCGCCGTCCACCTGGCGCTTGTCGACCCGTTTCGGGCCATCCCTGCACGCCCGGTCGCAGTGCGCACCGCCGACGGCTCGACCTTCATCGGTCCGGACAACGGGCTGACCAGCCAGGCCTGGCCGGTGGCGGGTGGCGCTGTCGCGGCGTACCAGCTCGACAATCGTGATCTGTGGCTGCCGTCACCGGCCCGGACGTTCCGGGCCCGCGACGTCTTCTCGCCCGTCGCAGCCCGACTCGCCGCCGGGCTGCCGGTCGACGAGGTTGGGTCCGCGGTGGCCGTCGCCGAGCTCGAGCGGCTCGAAGTCCGCCCTCCAACTGTCGAGGACGACCACGTTCACGGCGAGGTCGTGCAGGTCGACCACTTCGGCAACCTCACCCTGAACCTGCACCGCGGCGACCTCGAAGCCGCCGGCATCATGCTGGGCGACGACGTCGAGCTGCGCTGCGGCGGCAAGACGATGACCGTGCCGTTCGCCCTGACCTACGGCGAGGTCGGCCGGGGGCGGCTGGCGGTGTGCGAGGACTCGTTCCGCACCGTGACGATCGCCGTCAACCAGGGCAATGCCGCGACCACCCTGCGGGCCAGGCGGGCTGACCCGATGGTCATCTCGCGGCGGCGCGCGCTAGCTCCGCGCCGACCCGGTCCGGTAGCGATCTATGACCACCCGCCGTCGACGGCCACCGCGTAGCGCCCTCGTCCCGCCGGTAAGGTTCGGCTCTCGACGACCCGCGAGGAGACCGCTGTGCGACCACGCGTCGTCCTCGTGACCGGGGTGAGCCGCTACCTCGGCACCAGGCTCGCCAGCTGTCTGGCCGCCGATCCGTCCATCGAGCGGATTATCGGTGTCGACACGGTGTCGCCGCGGGCCGAGGCGCTGCCCCAGCTCGGCCGCACCGAGATCGTCCGGGCCGACATCCGCAACCCGCTGATCGCCAAGGTGATCGCCTCCTGCGAGGTCGACACGGTCGTGCACATGAACGTCATCGCTACGCCGCTGGGCGCCGGCGGCCGCACGGCGATGAAGGAAATCAACGTCATCGGCACGATGCAACTGCTAGCGGCCTGCCAGAAGGCCCCGTCGATGCGGCGGCTGGTCGTCAAGAGCACCACCGCGGTCTACGGCGCCTCCCCGCGGGATCCGGCGCTGTTCACCGAGGACGTCGAGCCGCGGTCGCTGCCGAAGTCCGGCTACGCCAAGGATGCCGTCGAGGTCGAGGGCTACGTCCGGGGCTTCGGCCGGCGCCGGCCCGATGTGACGCTGTCGCTGCTGCGCTTCACCAACTTCATCGGCGCGACGATCGAGACGCCGCTCACCCGCTACTTCTCACTGCCGGTCGTGCCGACCGTGCTTGGCTTCGACCCGCGCATCCAGCTCTGCCACGAGGACGACGGGATCGAGGTCCTGCGGCGCTGCACGCTCGAGGACCACCCCGGCATCTTCAATGTCGGCGGCAGCGGCGTGCTGTTGTTGTCGCAGGCCGTACGCCGGGTCGGGCGCCCGTCGTTCCCGGTGCCCTCGCCGGCGGTCAACATCGTCGCGCGGATGTTCCGCCGAGCCGGCATCGTCGACTTCTCCCCCGAGCAGATGAGGTATCTCGAGCACGGCCGAGTCGCCGACGTCAGCCGGTCCCGGGCCGAGCTCGGCTGGGCGCCGCGCAGCACGGCCGTCGCATTCGACGACTTCGTGGCCACCCGGGCGAGCGAGCGGCTGTTCGCCCCCGACGCAGCCGTGGCGGCCGAACACCGGCTGCTTGCGGTGTTGGCCCGCCGGCGCGGGGACACGATCAGCAAGGGAGCCGTCGGTGCCTGAAGCCAGAATCATCCCACTCGAGCCGCGCGCCGGCCGGGCCGCCCGGCGCGCCGATCCCAGCCGGCGGGCTGACGCTGCCAGTGGTCCGCCACGCGTCGGCGCCCCGCCGCCATCGGGCCCCGACGGCTCGCCAGCCCCCGGATTGCCGGGCACCCAGTTGCCAGGCAGCAGGCTGTCGACACATCCACCGGTCACCACCGACCGGGCATCGACCGGCCGGGCATCGACCGGCCAGGCATCGACCGGCCGGGCATCGACCGACCGGGCTTCGGGCGAACCGCCGTCCGAAGCCGGACCGCCTGTTGTGGGTGCCTCGAACTGGGAGCGAAAGCTGGCCGGCGGCCTGGCGTTCCTGCGCCGCCGGATCACCGGCGATTACCAGATCGACGACTTCGGCTTCGACGCCGATCTGACCGAGCATGTCCTGCTGCCGCCCCTACGACCCCTGTACGACAAGTGGTTTCGGGTCGAGACCCGCGGCCTGGACAACATCCCGGACGTGGGGGGCGCCCTGGTGGTCGCCAACCACTCCGGCACCATCCCGGTCGACGCGCTCATGACGTCGCTCGCGTTGCTCGACCACCACCCGGCGCGGCGCCATCTACGGCTGCTCGGCGCCGATCTGGTTTTCACGATGCCGGTCGTCGCACCGCTCGCCCGCAAGAGCGGGAACACGCTGGCTTGCAACGCCGATGCTGAGCGGTTGCTGTCCTCGGGTGAGCTCGTCGGGGTCTTTCCCGAGGGCTTCAAGGGGGTCGGCAAGCCGTTCCGGGAGCGCTACAAGTTGCAGCGGTTCGGCCGGGGTGGCTTTGTCTCGGCGGCGTTGCGTACCGGCACGCCGATCATCCCCTGCTCGATCGTCGGCGCGGAGGAGATCTATCCGCTGATCGGCAATGTCAAGTCGCTCGCCAGGCTGCTCGGCGTCCCGTACATCCCGATCACCCCGCTGTTTCCCCTGTTGGGCCCGCTCGGCCTCATTCCGCTCCCCAGCAAGTGGATCATCGAGTTCGGTGAACCCATCGAGACGGCGCACCTCGGCGGTTCGACAGCTGCTGAAGACCCGATGCTGGTGTTCAACCTGACCGACCAGGTGCGCGAGACCATCCAGTCGACCCTCTACACGCTCCTCATGCAGCGCCGCTCGGTCTTCTTCTAGGCCGGGTCGGCAGCCGGACTGGACCACCGGGGCTGCGCCGCGACTCAGGCGCCGCTTGCCGCAGATGCTGCAGGCGGCGACCGGCGCGGCGAGGCGAGCTCAGCGCAGGCCGACCGCGGCCAGCAACCGCCCCATCCGGTAGCCGCGGCCGGCCCGGCGGCGGCGAAGGGCCAGCCCGGCGGCCAGACCACCGATCAGCGCACCGGTGCCGGCAGCGGCGGGCACACCCACCTTCGCCGCCTTGCGGCCGGTCCGGAAGTCGCGGACCTCCCAACCCCGCTCGCGGGCCGCCTCGCGCAGCCCACGGTCGGGGTTGACGGCCACCGCGTGCCCAACCGCAGACATCATGGGTAGGTCGTTGCTGCTGTCGCTGTAGGCGGTACAGCGGGCGAGGTCGAGGCCTTCGCGCTCAGCGAGCGCGCGGACTGCCTCGGCCTTGCTCGCGCCGTGTAGCGGCTCCCCGACCAGTCGACCGGTGTAACAGCCGTCCACGACCTCCGAAACGGTGCCGAGCGCGCCGGTCAGGCCGAGCCGCCTGGCGATGATCTTTGCGAGCTCGACGGGGGTGGCGGTGACCAGGAACACCCGTTGCCCGGCATCGAGATGCTGCTGGGCGAGCGCCCGGGTGCCGGACCAGATCCGTTGGGCCATCAGCTCGTCGTAGATCTGTTCGCCGTAGGCGACGATGTCGGCGACTCGCTTGCCGGCCACCAGGCTCAGCGCCTTCTCACGTGCCTCGGCGACCGCCGCCAGGTCCTCTTTGCCGCGAACCCGGAACGACAGCTGCTGCCAGCCGAACCGGAGCAGATCGCCGGTGGTGACCAGCCCCCGGCCCGCCATCCCCTTACCGAAGAAGTAGATCGACGCCCCGCGGATCATCGTGTTGTCGCAGTCGAAGAACGCCGCCGCAGTTGGATCCAGCGGGACCGACAGGGAGTCCTCCACCTCGACCGCTGCGGCCGAGGCGACCCCGGCGAGGACTGAGCTCACGCCGTCGTCCCTGCGCCCGCGCAGCCGAACGGTTCGCGCCACAGCAGCTCCCGGAGACGTCGTAGGCGGACGGATCGAGCCTAGACGCCGCGGGTGCCCCGATCCGGGTCTGGCCTCAGGGCTGCGGCGAAACGGTCGGGATGTGGGTGGGCACGGGGGCCTGGTAGCACCGGAACCGGCAGGGGAAGCGGGAGCACCGAGGGGATCGGCAGCGCCGGCAGGGGCGCGATCCGCATCCTGCCGGGCGGGGGCAGCGGGGGCAGCGTTGGGCGCGTGCGTGGCGTGGCAGGAGGCCGACCGTTGCCGCCGGGGGCTCGAGTGCCGCGGGCGCCGGGCCTGTGCGGCGAGTGCCCGGACGGTGGTTCGGTGGGGATCGGGGCGCGGGTCGCGGGAGCGCCGGTCGCGGGAGTGCTGGCCGCGGGAGTGCTGGTCGCCGGCTTCCGGGTGGCCGGGACTGGGTGCGCAGGCGCCGGGAGCTGGGTCCCGGACGGCCCGCTGGGCGCGCGACTTTTTGGGCGCCCGGGCCTGCCGGGCGGCGGGCAGCCGGCCGGACAGCCGCGACCCTCGAGCAGCGCGCGCGCGTTGATTTCGATGACGGTGACCAGGGCCAGCGACGCTTGCGCCTGCGGGCGGGCGCCGGCTGGAAGGAAGGACAGGACCCCGGTCAGGCCGCCCTGCTGGGCGGTACTGAAGCCGGTGAGCCGACGGAGCAGCTCGGCCCGGCTGGTCCGTCGGTAGGCGCCGGCCAGCAGTCGATAGCCGCTGCGCGTCTCGCGGTCCATGTCGGCGAAGTTGGCACGGATCCGGGCATCCAGCCGACCGCCGAACGCCACCCGGCCGGCCACGAGTGGACCGGTCGAAAGGACCGGCCCGATCGACACCTCCTCGGCGCCGTCGGCGAGCGCCACGACCTCACGCAGCCGGGTCCGGGCGAACTGCAGCTCCCTCGTGCCCTCGGCGACGTCACTTGCGGCCAGGGCCAGTTCGATGCCCTCCACCCCCCGCTTGAGTCCGTACAGCGGCGAACCGGGCAGTGATCGTGAGCCGGCCACGCCGGTGCCAGTCAGGGCGGTCACGCCGGCTAGAGCGCCGGCCAGCACACCGAGGCGGCGCTTGACTCCGCGCCCACCCGACCACTGCGCCGCGGCCTGGAAGCGGTGCGTCGTCGGGACCGGAGTCGGCACGGCGGCAACAGCGAGCAGCCGGGTCCGCAACGCGGTCCGGAAGGCCGGCGTGGGGACGGCCGCCACATCGAGTAACGGCGCGACGGCGCGCAGCCGCTCGACGAGCGCCAGCTGCCCGGTCATCGCACCGTTCCCGGCGGCCGCACGGGTCGGCGCACCTGTCGCATCGGGACCTGCGCCGGCCAGCAGCCGGGCGAGCTGCTCGGCGCCACGGTGGGTGCCCAGTGGGTTCACGACTGGTCCTTCCTGCGGCTGACGGGACGGGCGGGACGCGGCGTCAGCTGATCCAACGAGAGCGGCGGAGCAGCGGTGACGGGTCCCGGGGAGATCTGATCCGTTCTGACCAGGTGACTGCTCACAACTCGACCCCATCGGGCAGCAGGCGGCCGAGTGTGCGGACGGCGCGGTACTGCAGCGCCTTGATCGCCCCCTCGTTCTTGCCCATGATCTGGGCGGTCTCGGTGACCGACATCCCCTGCAGGAACCGCAGCACGATGCATTCCTGCTGCTCCGCGCCGAGCTGCCGGACAGCCTGGAGCACGACGGCGCTCTGCAACGCCTCAAGGACGGTGTCCTCGGGTCCGTCGACCGCCGGCGCCGCCCCCGAGGTCGTCACGTCGTCGGTTGTCAGCTCAAGCCGGTAACGGCTGCTCTTGTAATGGTCGGCGATGAGGTTGCGGGCGATGGTGACGAACCACGCGCCGATATCCCGGCCCTGCCAGGTGAACGAGGCGATCCCACGCAGGGCCCGCAGGAATGTCTCGCTGGTGAGGTCCTCGGCCAGTTGCCGGCTGGCCACCCGGTAGAAGATGTAGCGGTAGACCTGATCGGCGTAGCGGTCGTAGAGCTCGCCGAATGCCTGGGCGTCGCCGGTCTGGGCCCGCTGGACGAGGGCGAACGACACCGCCACCTCGCCGTTCGGTGCTGTGCCCGCCGGCGGCACCCTGGATGGCACGCCAATCCGGTACGCCGGGCCAGGCCCGGTCTCGAGCAGGTCCCGGCCGATGCCGGCTGCCCGGGCCCCCAGCAGCCGTTCCTCCTGACGGACCTCGGCCACCGCGGCGAGCAGGGCGGTCAGCCCCGCCGAGCGTGGCTGACCGGTCGGGCGGCTCATTGGCGTCCTGGCTGGTGGCTCTTGGGGCGAGCCGGGATCGCGGTGGCCGTGGTGCGGACCACGGGCGCGAGCGGCAGCACGCGAGCACGCATCGGGCTCCTGTCGGGCCCCGGGCGGTGGTGCCCGGCAGTCAGCAAGGCGCCAGCCTACGGCGCCAACCCTGCGCGGGGGGCGTGTTGAACGCACCCTGCGGGCGCCCGGACGACGGGCTGGGATCGGCTGCCCCGACGTACGCTTTGCGCCATGGTGGCAGCGGGTCCGGACGCGGCGGTCGGGCGCCCGGTCCGTCGGCGCAGGAGAACGGCGCTGCGGCTCGTCCTGGTCGCGGTGCTGGCCCTCGTGGTGGGGCTCGGGACGTTCGTCGGCGGCCTGCTCGCCGCCCCGGTCGACTTCGCGCTGGCGCCGCCGCCGACCTCGGCGCTGCTGCTGGCGGCCGATGGACGACAGTTCGCCACCATCCCACCGCCCGAGCGGCGCGAACTGGTGCAGGCGCAGGACATCCCAGAGGTGATGCGGCAGGCCATCATCGCGGCCGAGGACGAGCGCTTCTTGCAGCACAAGGGCATCGATCCGCTCGCGACGATGCGGGCGGTGTTCCGGGACCTCACCGGCGGGGTGACGCAGGGCGCCTCGACGCTGACCCAGCAGTACGTCAAGAACGCCTATGTCGGTAACGAGCGGACCGTCCTACGGAAGGTCCGCGAGGCTGCGCTCGCGGTGCGGCTGGAACGCAAGCTGTCCAAGCGGGAGATCCTCACCGCGTATCTCAACGCGCTCTACCTCGGCAACGGGCTCTACGGCGTCCAGGCAGCGTCGCAGTATTACTTCGGCGTCCCGGTCAAAGATCTCGACCTGGATCAGCGGCGGCATCGCCGCGACCCGTTGCTGGCGCTGGCCCGCGCGTCGCTGCTCGCCGGCATCGCGCCCGCGCCGTCGGCTTGGAATCCGGTCAAAGACTTCACGACCGCCCGGGCGCGGCAGCGGTACACGCTGAACCGGATGGTCGTCGGCGGTGACGCCACCCCCCAGCAGGTGAGCGATGCGTATCAACTCGACGTGCGACCGCTGCAGATCTCGCCGCCGGATCCCACGACGGTCGCGCCGGAGTTCGCCGATGTCGTGAAAGCCCGACTGCGGGAGCGGTACACGGGCAACGAGGACGCGTTCTTCCGCGGTGGGCTGCGGGTGCTCACCACCCTCGACCTCGACTTGCAGACCGCCGTGACCCAGGCGCTGCGCGAGGTGCTGCCCGACGCGAGCGACCCGCAGGCGGCGGTCGTTGCGATCGACTACCGCAGCGGTGACGTCAAGGCGATGGCGACGATCCGCCGGGTGCCGCAGCGGGTCGACCGCGACGGCAAGGTTGTGCGCCGGGCCATCGACGGCTACCGCCAGAAGCTCGGCTTCAACCTGGCCACCAACGCCCAGCGCTCGAGTGGGTCGACGATCAAGCCGTTCACGCTCGCGCAGGCGCTGATCGAGGGGAAGTCGCCCGATGAACAGCGCTACGGTCCGGCCCGGGACTCGATCCCGAACCCCGGAGCAAAACCCAACCCCTACGTCTACGGCAACTCCGCGGACGGTGAGGCGGGCACGTTCACGCTGCGGGCTGCGCTGGCCAAGTCGGTCAACACGATCTACCTCCCGCTGGCCGTCGAGGTGGGCAGGGGCAAGGTCGCGGAGCTCGCGATGCAGGCCGGCCTGCGCGGGGCCATCGCGCCCGACAACCTGAGTTTCGGGATCGGCGCCGGGGTCGAGGTCACGCCGCTGTCCGAGGCGAACGCCTACGGCACCTTCGCCAACGGTGGGGTGCACGTCGCACCCAGGTACTACACCGAGATCCGCGCTGGTGGCTCGGGCACCAACCCGGGCCTCGTCTTCGACCGGGCGGCGGCGCCCAAGGGTGACCGGGTCATGTCCGGCTTGGTCGCCGGACAGGTCGTGGACGCCATGACCGACGTGGTCACCGACGGCACCTACCAGGCTGACCCCCAGCCGTTCGTCTTCTTCGGCAAGACCGGGACG
>JAYUMN010000070.1:0-13402 GCA_043762595.1 Frankiales bacterium | reverse complement strand
GCCGCGTCGATCACCGCGGTGACCTTGCTGGCCCTGGCCATCTTGTACAGGTGCCCGAGCATCCCGAAGCCGGTCACGTCGGTCGCCGCGACCACCCCGGCGGCGAGGGCCGCCTCGGACGCAGCCCGGTTGAGCTCGACCATCGCGGCGACGGCCTGCGGGAAGACCTCACCGGTCGCCTTGTGCCGGTTGTTCAGCACCCCGAGGCCGAGCGGCTTGGTGAGGCTGATCGGCACGCCCGCGGCGGCGGCGTCGTTGCGGAGCAGTCGCTGCGGGTCGGCGATGCCGGTGACCGCCATGCCGTACTTGGGCTCCGGGTCGTCGATCGAGTGGCCGCCGCCGATGTGGCAACCCGCCTCGCGGGCGATGTCGTAGCCGCCGCGGAGCACCTCGGTCAGCAGTGAGGTCGGCAGCACATCCCGGGGCCAACCGAGCAGGTTGACCGCGACGACCGGACGGCCACCCATGGCGTAGACGTCCGACAGGGCGTTGGCAGCGGCGATCCGGCCCCAGTCGTAGGCGTCGTCGACGACCGGGGTGAAGAAGTCGGCGGTGACGACGATGGCGGTCCGCTCGTCGATGAGCACGACGGCCGCGTCGTCGCCGTCGTCGAGCCCGACCAGCAGCTCCGGGGAGGCGACGCCGGTCAGGCCACGGACGACCTCCTCGAGCTCACCCGGCGGGATCTTGCAGGCGCAGCCGCCACCCTTGGCGTACTGCGTGAGGCGGTAGGTCGTCGTGGTCGTCATGCCCCGACCGTACGACGCGGCTTCAGCGCTCGCCCGGTAGGTTGCTCGATGGAGGCGTATCTCGTCTGGTGATGGGCCTGGCCTTCAAAGCCAGTGAGGTCGAGGATCTCGGCCTGGTGGGTTCGATTCCCATCCGTCTCCGCCGCCGTCACGAAGTTGGTCGGTGCTCGACTTTCGACTCCGCACCCGGGAAGACGACGCCTTCGTGGCCGTCGTCCCAGCGGATCACGAACGGTGGTCCGCCGTCCGCACCGCGCACGTCGATCACCTCGCCGGACCGGTTGGCGTCGCCGACATGGCGACCTGGACTGAGGATGCGGTCACCGACGACAGCGTGCATGGCGCTCTCCTGACCTGGGCCCTCGATGCTGCACCCGGATCGCCAGGATGGCAATGCTGCTGGCTCAGCGACGCACCCGAACCTGGACCCGGTCGCCGACCCGCTGGACGTCGTACGACGGCTGCGGGACCGTCGCCGGGCCGTGCGCGACACTGCCGTCGCGCAACCGGAACGCACTGCCGTGCCAGGGACAGATGAGGCATTCGTCGCGCACCTCACCCTCATCGAGGGGCGCGCCGTAGTGGCTGCAGGTCGCCCCCATCGCGGCGATCGAGCCGGCTGCCTCGACGAGGGCCACGGGTTGACCGGCGACCTGCGCCCGCAGCGGCGTACCGCCGTGCAGGTCGGCGACGGCGCATGCGTCGGTCCACTGCGTGGGCTGGTGCGACAGGTCCGCGTTGCGGCTGACCCCTACCCCTTGGCTGTAGGCCAGATGACCACCGAGATACCCGCTGACCACGAGCCCGCCGGTGCCGAGCAGGGCCAGGTTGCGACCCCGGGCCTGGTCGCCTTTACGGCGGGCCAGCCAGCTGGCGGCGTAGGCCACGGTCGTCGCGGTGTTGGCAAGGGCGTGCACCAGCCCGACCCGGCGGGGCGAGCGGGCATCGCCGAGCTCGGACCAGTCGGCCAGGCCCGACGCGGCGGTGGGCAGCACCGCGAGCACCCCGGCGCCGACCAGCCGTTTCGCGGCACGCCGCGAGCTGGGTCCGCCGGTGAGGTCGAGCAGGGAGGCGCCGGACCACATGCCGATCGGCAGCGCGACCAGCATCGGATGCAGCGAGTGGCCGAGCCAGGTGCCGTGCAGCGCATCCTTGACAGCGCCCCGGGGGAGCACCGCCTCGACGGCCCCGGTCACGGCGTTCACCACCGGGTCCAGCCGCTTGGCCTGCTCGAGCTTGCCGGTCAACGTCGTCCAGATCATCGATGCCTCCGCGTTTGGACGGTCCTCCTGCGCAGGTGCGTTGGCAAGGCGCTCAGCCCTCCAGGCAGGCGGTGAGGGCGGCCACCATGAGCGGTACGTCGTGGCCGGAGGCCAACTCGCGGCACGAGTGCATGGCCAGCATCGGGGCGCCGACGTCGACGGTCGAGATGCCGAGCCGGGTCGCGGTCAGCGGCCCGATGGTCGAGCCGCACGGCAGATCGGCCCGGCTGACGAAGTGCTGCACCGGCACGCCGACCTCGGCGCACCGCGCGGTGAACCAGCCGCCCGAGCCGGCATCGGTCGCGTAGGACTGGTTGGCGTTGAGCTTCAGCACCGGACCGCCACCGAGCGCGGGGGCGTGCATCGGCTCGTGCCGCTCGGCGTAGTTGGGGTGCACCGCGTGCGCCATGTCGGCTGACACCAGCCGGGAGCGGGCGGCCGCGCGGTGCCGCGCCTGCGGATCGGTGTCGCCGGTGGCGGCGACGAGACGGTCCAGGACGTCGGCCAGGAACGAGCCGCGGGCACCCTCGGCTGAGCCGCTGCCGACCTCCTCGTGGTCGTTGGTGACGAGCACCGCCGTCCGCGGCCCGGGCGCAGCGGCCAGCAGGGCGAGCGTGCCGCTGTGGCAGCAGCCCAGGTTGTCCAAGCGCGGCCCGGCGACCCACCCGCCGTCGGCGCCGGTGCGGGCGGCCGGCTGGGCGTCGGTGAGGACCAGGTCGTGACCCAGCAGGTCGTCGGCGCCCACCCCGACCAGGTCGGCGAGCGCAGCCAACAGGCCGGGTTCGTCACCGAGATCGTCGCTCCACAGCGGCACCAGGTGCCGCTGTGGGTCGAGCACGAGCCCATCGCGGACCAACGAGCGGTCCAGGTGGATCGCCAGCGACGGCAGGCGAAGCGGCGCGCCGGGCAGCACGACCGGCCGCAGGTCCGGTTCGCCGTCGGCGCCGCGCACCGCGACCCGGCCGGCCACGGTGAGCTCCCGGTCCAGCCAGGTGTGGGCCAGCATCCCGCCGTACGGCTCGACACCGACCAGGCGATAGCCGGCCCGGCGCAGGTCCGAGCGCGGACGCACCTTGAACGTCGGCGAGTCGGTGTGCGCGCCGATCAGCCGGGCACCGACGTCGGCGAGCCCGGCGCTGCCCACCCGGAAGGCGATCAGCGATCCTCCGTCGCGGACGACGTAGCGCGCGTCGCCGGGCGCGAGCGACCACGGCTCGCCCTCGTCCAATGGGGTGAACCCGCCGACGGTCAGGCGCCGGACCATCTCGGCGACGGCGTGCGTCGGCGAGGGGGACAGGTCGACGAAGCGGCACAGGTCGTCGCCGAGGTCGGTCATGACCGAGGACGCTACGACCTGCCACCTAGGCTCGGCCCGGTGACCGCTCCTCTCGCCTGCAGCGTCCGCGGCCTGGCCAAGACCTATGACGGGCGGCGGGTGCTGTCCGGGCTGTCGTTCGACGTGCAACCGGGCGCGGTCCTGGCCCTGCTCGGCGAGAACGGCTCGGGCAAGTCGACGACCCTCGCCGCGGTCGCCGGGGTCCTGGACCCCACCGAGGGCACCGTCGCCGTCGGCGATCTGGTGCTCGTGCCGGGCACCGACCAGCCGGAGTACCGCCGCCGCGTCGCCTACGTCCCCGACGAGCCGCTGTTGTTCGCCGACCTCACGGTCCGCCAGCACGGCGCCTTCATCGCCGGGGCGTGGGAGGTGTCGGACGGCGAGGCGCTGCTGCTCGAGCTGCTCGGCCGGTTCGGGGTGGACGGGGTCGTCGACGACATCCCCGCGACCTTCAGCCGGGGGATGCGGCAGAAGACCGCGCTGGCGCTGGCCTTCCTGCGCCCGGCGACGCTGCTGCTCATCGACGAGCCCTTCGCGGGGCTCGACGCCGTCGGTCGCACCGTCTTTCTGGAGTTGCTCCGCGAGCGGGTCGCGGCCGGTGGCGCCGCGCTGGTCGCAACGCACGCGCAGGCCCGGGTCGAGCACTTCGCCGACGTCGCGATCGCCCTGCAGGAAGGCGTTGTGCTGAAAGCGGGACGGCCGGCCGACGTCGTCGGTGTCGTCAACCCGGCCGACGAGCCGTGACTGCTGCCGCCCAGGCGCTCACCGACGTCCGGCGGGCCCGGACCAAGGCGCGGCGGGAACGTCAGTCGCTCGGCGACGCCCTCTACGTCCTCTACGTCACCGCACTGTTCGGCTTATACGCCGTGTCGATCCTGGGCTCGCGGGCCACCCCCGCCCCCGGCCCGCTGCGCACCGCCGCCGGCCTCGCCGAACCCATGCTGCTGGTCGCGGTCGCGGTGGCCGTCGTGCTGGCCAGGGCCGTCGCCGCGATCCGCGGTGGCCCGGTGGTGCTGGCGCCGGAGGAGGCGCGGGTGCTGCTGACCTGGCCGGTGCCGCGCCGGTTGCTCGTCCTGCCGGCGCTGCTCGCGGCCTGCAGCCGGGCCCTGGCCGGGGCCGGGCTCGTCAGCGTGCTGCTGCTCTACCTCGACGTCCACGATCTGGGGGCGCCGGCCGGCGCGGTGCTGCGTGACGACCTGCTGCTGCCGGCCCTCGTCGCCCTGCTGTCGGTCCTGGTCGCCTGGCAGGTGCAGCTGCGCCCGCGGCTCGCCCTGCTGCTGCGACCGGTGGCCGGCCTGGTCGGGGTGCTGGCGCTCGCCGGCGTCGCACTGCTCGGCCGTGAGCTCGTCCGGTCCGGAACAGCGCTCGGCCTGCGCCGGGCCGCCCTCGAGGGGCCCGATCCCAGCTCGTTGCCGTTCGGCGGCGCGGTCGCCGGCAGCGGTACCCGAGGGGGGCTGCTGACACTTTTTGTGCTGCTCGTCCTGGTCGGCCTGCTTGGCCTGCTCGGCTTGCGGGCGTCGTCGCGCTGCTCGGCCGAGGAATTGCTGGCGCGCTCACGTCGCGCGGAGGTCACTCGGACCGCGCTCAAGCTCGGCTTCACCTCCTCGATCTACCTGTCCCGGACCGAGGCGCAACGCCGGTCCCGCCGGCGCCGACGCTCGGTGCGGTCCAGGTCGGCGTTCACCGCGCTGCTCGTCAAGGCGCTCGTCCAGGAGCAGGGTTCGCCGGTCGTGCCACGGCTGGTGGCTGCGGCGCTCGTCGTCGGTGGGCTCGGCGGCGCAGCGGCACACGTCACGCCCGGCCGCGGGCTTGCCTCGACCATCGCCTGGTCGTTGTCCGGCGGGATCGCCCTCGGCGCGGTGGCAACCCGGTTCGCTGACCCCATCCGGCTCGACGTGGACCGGGCCCCGCTGGTCGGCGCGCTGCCGGTGCCGCTGACCCTCATTGCCCGCGCGGATCTCGCCGCGTCGACGGGGCTGTTCCTGCTCGGCGGCCTTGTCGGGGTGGCCGCCGACGCTGGGCTCGGGGTGGTCTCGGCCGGCCAGCTGCCCCAGCTGGCGGTCGCCGCACTCGCCTTCGCGGTCCTCGCCACGGCCGCCGGGGCCCTCGGCGCGCTGTCGGACGACCCGTCGCCCCTGCTGCCGGCCGGGCTGTCGATCGGCTACCGGGCCAGTGGGCTGGCTGCCACGGTCGTGGCCTGCGCCGGCGGCGGGCTGCTGCTCCGGCTCGGCGGCAGGCCCGATCCTCATGCGCCGGGCCAGCAGCTCGTCTCGGGCGTCGCCGTCGTCGCGGTCGTCGCCGTGATCACCAGCGGCGTCGCCGTCGCCCGGGCCGCCACCTCCCTGCGCCGCGGTCGCTGACCGCCCCGCCTGCCCCCCGCCTGCCGGCGTGTCCCGCCCCCCGCCCGCCGGCGTGCCCCGCAGCAATCCCTTGATGATCACGAGGAGTTCGCCGTTGGGGCGCACCTGCCCTGCCCCACCAGCGTGGCGAAGGACGGCACCTGCCGCTTGGCGCGACCTCGATACCTATCCACTCGTTAGAGGGTCAATTGGACTCCGAACAGCAGCGCGAGGAGGGCGAAGGCCCCTGTCGCCGCGCCGAATGCCGCCCGGCTGCCGCGTCCCTTGGCCCGTGCGTGCAGCCACGCCGTCACGCCGGAGCAGGCGACGGCCAGGAGCTTCACGGCGAACAGCAGCGCGTGGGTCCCTCGCAGCTCGCCTCGAACCGCCCACGCGTTCCAGGCGCCGGTCAGCAGCAGCACCCCGAACGCCGGCCAGGCCACCCGGGCGAAGGCGCGCGCGGCGATCGCGGGCGCCTGCGGGGACACCGCACGCAGCGACGGAACCAGTGCTGCCAGGACCAACTGGCCCCCGACCCAGACGGTTGCGGCCGTGACGTGCAGGGAGAGCCGCAACAGCTCCCAGCCCGAGGTGTCCAACGTCTGTCTCCCCGTCAGTGACCGGCCGGGGGCAGGTGCGACCAAGGTGCGTGGCCGACCGAGATCTCGACGTCCGGCGCCTCGGCGACGACGACACGGAGCCCGGCGAGCGCCAGCTCGAACCTCTGCCACGGGTCGGGACGCCGGGCGCGCTCAAGCAGCTGGGCGCCGACGATGAGCAACCCGGCGGTAAGGGGCACGCACAGCAGAGCTGGGCCCAGTCCCAGCGATGCGGACAGGGCGATGACACCGAGCATGACGGCGCAGACCAGGTGCAGCTCACGGTCGTCGATGGGCATGTCCTATCTCGCCTCTGGACTGGCGTGCATGTCGATGCGGCCGGCGGCGGCGGGATAGTGCAGGTCGAACGCCGGTCGCTCGGACCGGATGCGTGGCATCGTCACGAAGTTGTGCCTTGGCGGCGGGCAGGACGTCGCCCACTCCAGCGAGTTGCCGATCCCCCAGGGGTCGTCACCGACGGCTATCTGGCCGCGCCGGTAGGACACGACGAGGTTGTAGATGAACGGCAGTGTCGAGGCGCCTAGCACGAACGCACCGATCGAGGAGATGGTGTTGAGCGTGGTGAAGCCGTCCGCGGCGCTGTA
Organism: Frankiales bacterium; assembly: GCA_043762595.1. Classification (GTDB taxonomy): domain Bacteria; phylum Actinomycetota; class Actinomycetes; order Mycobacteriales; family SCTD01; genus JAYSQK01. The sequence goes on along the minus strand of JAYUMN010000070.1, from coordinate 6,512 downwards.
GTCGGCGATACGGCGCGGCATGCCCGCGTTTCCGAGCCAGTGCTGCAGCAAGAAGGTGAGGTGGAAGCCGATGAACAACGTCCAGAAGTGCACCTTGCCAAGCCGGTCGTTCATCAGCCGGCCGGTCATCTTGGGGAACCAGAAATAGAAACCGGCAAAGGCCCCGAAGACCACGGTGCCGAACACCACGTAGTGGAAGTGTGCGACGACGAAGTAGGTGTCGGTGACGTGGAAGTCGATCGGGGGGCTGGCCAGCATGACGCCGGTGAGACCGCCGAGCAGGAAGGTGACGAGGAAGCCCAGGCAGAACAGCATCGGGGTCTCGAAGGTCAACTGGCCCCGCCACATCGTGCCGATCCAATTGAAGAACTTCACCCCGGTCGGGATGGCAATCAGGTAGGACAGGAATGAGAAGAACGGCAACAGCACCGCCCCGGTCGCGAACATGTGGTGCGCCCAGACCGTCATCGACAGGGCGCCGATGCCGATCGTCGCGAACACCATGCCCTTGTAGCCGAACAGCGGCTTTCGGCTGAAGACCGGGATGATCTCGGTCACGACCCCGAAAAAGGGCAGCGCGATGATGTAGACCTCGGGGTGGCCGAAGAACCAGAACAGGTGCTGCCACAAGATCGCGCCGCCGTTGGCGGCATCGTAGATGTGGGCGCCCAGGTGCCGGTCGGCCTCCAGCGCCAGCAGGGCCGCCGCGAGCACTGGGAACGCCATGAGCACCAGAATCGAGGTGACCAGGATGTTCCAGGTGAAAATCGGCAGCCGGAACATTGTCATGCCCGGTGCGCGCAGCGAGATGATCGTGGTGATGAAGTTGACCGCGCCCAGGATCGTTCCGAGGCCGGCGCTGACCAGCCCGACGATCCATAGATCGGACCCGATGTTGGGCGAGTGGATGATGTCGTTGAGCGGCGCGTAGGCGAACCAGCCGAAGGCCGCGGCGCCGTCCGGGGTGAGGAAGCCGGCCGAGGCGGTCAGGCCGCCGAACAGATACAGCCAGTACGAGAAGGCGTTCAGGCGAGGGAAGCTCATGTCCGGCGCGCCGATCTGCAACGGCATGATGAAGTTGGCGAACCCGAAGGCGACCGGCGGCGCGAACAGGAACATCATGATCGTGCCGTGCATGGTGAACAGTTGGTTGTACTGCTCGTTGGAGAGCACCTGCAGACCGGGCCGGGCCAGCTCCGCCCGCATGAGCATCGCCATCGCACCTGCCAGCAGGAAAAAACCGAAGGCCGTGCTCAGGTAGAGCAATCCGATCGTCTTGTGGTCCGTCGTGGTTAGGACCTTGAGCACCTTGGTGCCCGGACCGGGGGGCTGCCGGTTGGCCGAGACCGGCCGGGTGACAGCAGGTAAAAGGGTCATTGGCGCTCCTCGCAGGACGGCAACAGCGGTGGACAGGCGGCGCTGGGTGCCGGGTGCAGGGGCCAGCCACACACTTCCACATGCACTGGGTGGACTCCGACATCCCCTTCCGCCGTCCCCTTCTGGTGATCAACAGGACATCGGTGCGCCGACCGGCGGCCAGCAGCCATCGCCTGATGATCACCGGGAGGCGGGGGTACCGAGGCGCCGGGAGGCGGGGTACCGAGGCGCCGGGAGGCGGGGTACCGAGGCGCCGGGAGGCGGGGTACCGAGGCGCCAGGAGCGACCGCCGAGGCATCGGGGATGGCCGGCCAAAGGTCCATCGGGGGCTGCGGCCGCTCACCGAAGCTAGGGTCGCTGCGTGCCTGACGATCCGCGGCGGCGCGTGCCGCGCACCAATGCGGTGCTCGACGACCCGGTGCTCGCCGGGCCGCTCGAACGCCTGGGCCGGGCCGCGGTGAAGCAGGCGGTCACGACCGCGCAGCGCCAGGTCCGCACCGGCGAGGTCGCGCCGGCGGACGTCGTCGCCGCGGTGCTGCGCGCCCTGCCGGCCAGGTCCACCACGATGCGGCCGGTGCTCAACGCCACCGGGGTCGTCCTGCACACCAACCTCGGCCGCGCCCCGCTGTCGGCCGCGGCCGTCGAGGCGATGGCCGCTGCCTCGGCGTACGTCGATGTGGAGTACGACGTGGCGACCGGCGCCCGGGCTGGCCGGGGGCGCGGGGCCCTCGATGCGTTGCGCGCAGCGGTGCCAGCCGCCGGCGAGGTGCTGGTGGTCAATAACGGTGCGGCGGCGCTGGTACTCGCCACGACCGCGCTGGGGGCCGGCCGCGAGGTGCTGGTCAGCCGCGGTGAGATGGTCGAGATCGGTGATGGCTTCCGGCTGCCTGATCTCATCGCCTCGACCGGGGCCCGGCTGCGCGAGGTCGGCACCACCAACCGGACCCGGCTCGCCGACTACGCCGAGGCAGTCGGGCCGCACACCGGTTGCGTGCTCAAGGTGCATCCCAGCAACTTTCGGGTCGTCGGCTTCACCAGCAGCGTCGAGGTGGCCGAGTTGGCCACCCTCGGCGTGCCGGTGATCACCGATGTCGGCAGCGGGCTGCTGGCACCCGACCCGCTGCTGCCCGACGAACCTGATGCCGCGACCGCGCTGACGGCTGGGGCGGCGGTGGTGACCTGCAGTGGCGACAAGCTGCTCGGCGGCCCACAGGCCGGCCTGTTGCTCGGGACGACAGCAGTCATCCAGATCCTGCGCCGGCACCCGCTGTACCGGGCGTTGCGGGTCGACAAGACCACCCTGGCCGCCCTCGAAGCCACCCTGCGCGGGCCGGTACCGCCGGTCTGGGCGGCGCTGCGCGCCACCGGTCTGCGCGAGCGGGCCGAGGTGCTGGCCGCCGCGGTGGGTGGCGAGGTCGTCGCGTCGGACGGGGCCGTCGGCGGTGGCGGGGCACCTGGCCAGGCGCTGCCAGGCTGGGCCGTCGCACTGCCGGTCCCGCTGGCCGTACGGCTGCGCCTCGGCGATCCCAGCGTCGTCGGCCGGGTCGAGCGCGACCGGTGCCTGCTCGACCTGCGCTGCATCCCGCCCGCCGACGACGACCGGCTCCGCGAGGCGGTCCTTGCATGCATGTCGTAGCCACCGCCGGCCACGTCGACCACGGCAAGTCGACCCTCGTGCGGGCGCTGACCGGCATGGAACCGGACCGCTGGGCCGAGGAGCGGCGGCGCGGGATGACCATCGACCTCGGCTACGCGTGGACCGCGCTGCCGTCGGGTGAGGTGCTGGCGTTCGTCGACGTACCAGGTCATCAACGCTTCATCGGCAACATGCTGGCCGGCCTGGGTCCTGCTCCGGCCGTCCTGTTCGTCGTCGCCGCCGACGAGGGCTGGCGCCGGCAGTCCGGCGAGCACCTGGCCGCCGTTGACGCGCTCGGGTTGACCCGCGGGCTGCTCGCGGTCACCCGCAGCGACCTCGCCGACCCGGGCCCGGCGACTCGGGAGGCCCTGGATCAGATTGGCCGCAGCTCGCTCGGCACGGTCCAGGCGGTGACCGTGAGCGGGGTGACCGGTGTGGGTGTGCCGGCGCTGCGCGAGGCTCTGGACCGGCTGGTTGCCGCGCTGCCGACGCCCGAGCCCGATGCCCCCGTCCGGTTCTGGGTGGACCGGGCTTTCACGGTCCGCGGAGCCGGCACTGTCGTCACCGGCACGCTGGGCTCGGGTCGGCTGCGCACCGGCGACACACTGCGACTCGGCGAGCGGACCGTCCGGGTCCGCGGCCTGCAGAGCCTTGGCACGGCGTACGACGAGGTCGTGGCGACCGCGCGCGTCGCGGTCAACCTGCGCGGGGTCGAGCGCAGTGAGGTCGGCCGGGGCGACGCGCTGCTGAGCCCCGGCGCCTGGCGGTCGACCGGCGGCGTCGACGTGCGGCTGTCGCATGCCGAGCGGCTGCCCGAGCAGCTGATGCTGCACGTCGGTTCGACCGCCGTCGCGGTGCGCGTGCGCACCCTCGGCGACGACGTCGCCCGGCTCCTGCTCAGCGTGCCGCTGCCGCTTCGAGCCGGCGACCGGGCGCTGCTGCGTGACCCCGCCGAGCAGCGGGTCGCGGCCGGGGTGCTCGTGCTCGACGCCGACCCGCCGGCTCTGCGTCGCCGCCGAGGTGCCGCCGCCGCGCGAGCGGCCTCGCTCGAGGGCGCGAGCGGCCGACCGGATCTGGCTGCCGAGGTGGCCCGACGCGGAGCGGTCCGGCGGGTCGAGCTCGCGGCGCTCGGCATCGACCTCGAGCCCTCCGACGGGGTCGTCGCCCAGGATGACTGGCTGATCGAGACCGCCACCTGGGCCGGCTGGGTAGCCGCCTTGCCACGGCTCGTCGACGAGCATGCCGCGAAGGCTCCCCTCGAGCCCGGGCTCGCGGGCGCCGCCACAGCGCTCGGCCTGCCCGATCCAGTTCTGCTGCGGGCCGTCGTGGCGGCCGCCGGCCTTGAGCAGGCGGCCGGCAGGGTACGGCGTCCCGGGGCCGTGCCCCAGCTCGGCGCGGCCGAGCCCGGCCTGCGTGAGGTCGAGCAGCGCCTTGCCGCGCAACCGTTCTCGGCACCGGAGACACCCGAGCTGCTGGCCCTCGGCCTCGGTCAGCGTGAGCTCGCCGCAGCCCAGACCGCCGGCCGCGTCGTACGCCTCTTGGGTGATGTCGTGCTGCTGCCGGACGGGCCGGCCCGGGCGATGCGGGTGCTCGCCGGCCTGCCGCAGCCCTTTACGACGAGCCAGGCCCGTCAGGCGCTCGGCACGACCCGCCGGGTGGCGATCCCACTGCTCGAGCATCTCGACGCGAAGGGCTGGACCCGCCGGCTGGACGGCTCGCTTCGGGAGGTCGCCGGGCGGCGGTAGGTTGATCGCGTCCCGGCCCTGCTGCCCGTCGGAGGTTCCCCCATGGTTCATGAAGTCCGCGGTGTTGTCGCCCTGTCCAAGGGCGCGCCCGTCACGATCGAGACTGTCCTGGTCCCCGACCCCGGCCCTGGTGAAGCACTGGTCAAGATCCAGGCCTGCGGTGTCTGCCACACCGATCTGCACTACCGCGAGGGGGGGATCAACGACGAGTTCCCCTTCCTGCTCGGCCATGAGGCCGCCGGGATCGTCGAGTCCGTCGGACCGGACGTCACCTCGGTCGCCCCCGGCGACTTCGTCGTGCTGAACTGGCGCGCGCCCTGTCAGCAGTGCCGCTCGTGCAAGCGCGGCCGGCCGTGGCTGTGCTTTAACAGCCACAACGCCACCCAGAAGATGACGCTGAAGGACGGCACCGTGCTGAGCCCGGCGCTCGGCATCGGCGCCTTCCTGGAAAAGACGTTGGTGGCCGCCGGTCAGTGCACCAAGGTCGACCCGACAGCCGATCCCGCTGCCGCCGGCCTGCTCGGCTGTGGTGTGATGGCCGGCTGGGGTGCTGCGGTCAACACCGCGCCGGTCCGCCAGGGCGACACGGTCGCGGTCTTGGGTTGCGGCGGCGTCGGTGACGCGGCCATCGCCGGGGCGGTCTACGCCGGCGCCCGGCAGGTCATTGCCGTCGACCTCGACGACCGCAAGCTCGAGTGGGCCAAAGGTTTCGGTGCGACGCACACCGTCAACGCCGGGTCCGGCGACGTCGTGGCGGCGCTGCGTGCGTTGACCGGCGGTTTCGGGCCTGACGTCGTCATCGATGCGGTCGGCCGCCCGGAGACCTTCCGGCAGGCCTTCGACGCCCGCGACCTCGGCGGTACCGCGGTCCTGGTGGGTGTGCCCAACCCGACGATGGTGTTCGAGATCCCGTTGATCGAGGTGTTCGGCCACGGCGGCCAGCTCAAGTCCTCGTGGTACGGCGACTGCCTGCCGGAGCGGGACTTCCCACTGATGATCGAGCTGTGGCAGCAGGGCCGGCTCCCCCTCGATGCTTTCGTCAGCGAGCGGATCGCGCTGGAAGACGTCGAGGAGGCGTTTCACAAGATGGAGCGCGGCGAGGTGCTTCGGTCGGTGGTCGTACTATGACCGCCCGCATCGAGCAGCTCGTCACGAGTGGCACCTTCAGTCTCGACGGGCAGACCTTCGACGTCGACAACAACGTCTGGCTGATCGGTGACGACGACGAGGTCATCGTCTTCGACGCGCCGCACGACCCGGACGCGATCGCGGCGGCCGTCGCCGGCCGCACCGTCGTGGCGATCGCCTGCACGCACGCCCACGATGACCACGTCCGGTGCGCCCCCGAGCTGGCCGAGCGGCTCAGCACGCCGGTGCTACTGCACCCCGACGACCGGGTGCTGTGGGACCTCACGCACTCCCGGCACGAGCCGGACGGCACGTTGCGCGACGGCCAGGTCCTCGAGGTCGCCGGCACCCGCCTGCACGTGCTGCACACACCCGGGCACGCTCCCGGCGCGGTCTGCTTCTCGGCGCCAGAGCTCGGGGTGGTCGTCAGCGGCGACACGCTGTTCCAGGGCGGCCCGGGAGCAACTGGCCGGTCCTACAGCGACTACCCGACCATCCTGGACTCGATCCGGACCCGGCTCTTCGCGCTGCCGCCGGAGACCCGGGTGCTGACCGGGCACGGTCCCGAGACGACCGTGGCCGCCGAGGCCCCGTCGTACGACGAGTGGGTCGCCCGCGGGAAATGA
>JAYUMN010000069.1:0-4179 GCA_043762595.1 Frankiales bacterium | reverse complement strand
GGCGTCGGGGTCGGGGTTGGCGCCGGCGCGGTGACGTCGATGACGACGGTGGACCCGCGCGGCGCCAAGGTGTTGACCGGTGTCTGATTCAACACGACGCCGAACGGGGCGGCCGAACTGACAGTTTGGATGCCGACCGAGAAGCCGGCCTGACCGAGCAGTTGCACCGCCTGATCCTGGGCCTTGCGGCGGACATCGGGGACCTGCACGTTGCCGGAGGCGACGACCAGCGTCACCTGCGTCGTGACGGCGAGCTGCACCCCGGGTTTGGGGATGACGTCGAGCACGGTTCCAGTCGCCACGTTGCCGTCGCGTTGGATGACCCGGTCGCGCAGCTTCGCCGCAGCGAGCCTGGCTTCGGCTTCACTCTGCGACGACCCGATGACCGGCGGCACGATGGTCATCTCGATGCCTTTGGAGACGACGAGGTCGACCCGGCCGCCCTTCTTGACGAAGAATTGCTCGTCGGGGCTCTGCTGCAGCACGTTGTCGACGCTGCTGGGGTCAAAGACAGTCGTCACCCGGCCCACCCGCAGGCCGGCTTTGGTGAGCGTCTCCGTCGCGACCGGCAGCTGCAGACCGACGATGTGCGGCGGCTTGATGCGCCCCCCGTCGGTGCCGAGTAGCCCTTGCACGAGCAGGGCCACGCCGACCGCCAGCCCGGCCAGCACGAGGGCGAACAGCGCGTACGCGAGGCTCCGTCGACGGCGCTGCGGCCGGACCGGGCGCAGCAGCGTGCTGGTCGCCTCGGCCACCGGCAAAGGTTCCGCGAGCAACGGTGTGGCGAGGACCTGCGAGCCGGCCGCAGCCCGCAGCAGGTCCTGGCGCATCTCCAGCGCCGACTGGTAGCGATTGGCCGGGTTCTTGGCCATCGCCTTGAGGATCACCGCATCGACGTCGGGGGAAAGGGTCTCGTCGTACGCCGAGGGCGGGGCCGGGTCCTCACGGACGTGCTGGTAGGCCACCGCGATGGGCGAGTCGCCGACGAAGGGCGGGCTGCCGGTGATCAGCTCGTAGAGCAGGCAGCCGGTGGAGTAGATGTCGGAGCGGGCGTCGACGTGCTCGCCGCGGGCCTGCTCGGGCGAGAGGTAGGCGGCGGTCCCGATCACTGCCGCGGTCTGGGTCATCGTCGCGCTGCTGTCAGCGGCGGCCCTGGCGATACCGAAGTCCATCACCTTGATCTCGCCGCTCGGGGTGAGCATGACGTTGGCCGGCTTGATGTCGCGGTGCACGATGCCGGCGGCGTGCGCCACCTCGAGAGCAGCGCACACGTCGGCGGTCACCTCGAGGGCGCGCTGCGGCAGCAGGCGTCCCTCGGTCTGCAGCACCTCGCGAAGCGTGCGCCCCTGGACCCGCTCCATCACGATGTACGGCACGCCGTCGTCGCCCTCGCCGGTGTCGTAAACGGTCACGATGCTCGGCGCGTCTAGGGATGCCGCGGCCTGAGCCTCCCGGCGGAACCGGCCCTGGAACGACGGGTCCCGGGCCAGGTCGGTCCGCAGCACCTTGACGGCCACCTCGCGATCGAGGCGCAGGTCGCGCGCGAGCAGGACCTCGGCCATCCCGCCGCGCCCGATCACGGCGCCGAGTTGATAGCGACCGCCGAGCAACCGCGACGGGGCGGTCATCGGGCCAGCACCGCCTTGAGGACCTCGCGGGCGATCGGCGCGGCGACCCTGCCGCCGGTGGCGTCGGAGCCCAGCGACCCGCCATCCTCGACCAGCACGGCGACGGCGACCTTGGGGTCCTCGGCCGGCGCGAAGCCGATGAACCAGGCGTGCGGGGCAGCACCCGGCGCGTGCTGCGCGGTGCCGGTCTTGCCGGCGACCCGCACGCCGGACAACTGCGCTGCAGTGCCGGTGCCACCGGCCACGACGCCTTCCATCAGGGTGGTCATCGTGGCGGCCACCTGCTGGCTCACCGCCCGCCGATAGAGCCTGGGCTGAGCGACATCAAGGACACTGAGGTCGGGAGCCTGTACCTCGCTGACCAGATAGGGCCGCATCACCTCCCCGCCGTTGGCGATGCCGGCAGCCACCATCGCCATCTGCAGCGGGGTGACCCGGACGTCATACTGGCCGATCGCTGACTGCGCCTCCTGCGGCGGTGACAACGTGTCTGGGTAGATGCTGGTGGCGACCCGCTGTGGCAGCACCAGGCTGTCGTCACCCAGGCCGAATGCCTCCGCCTGTCTCCGGATAGCGTCCTGGCCCAGGGCCAGCCCCAACGAGGCGAACGCGGTGTTGCAGGAAATGGCGAGCGCGTCGGCCAGCGTGTCGGTCGCGCCGTCGCCGCATTGCTCGCCACCGAAGTTGCCGAGTGTCTTGGTGGTTTGCGGCAGCTTCAGCACGGTCGGTGCGGGGATCCGCGTTGCCGGTGTGTAGCGCCCGCTGGTCAGGGCCGCCGCCGCGGTGATCACCTTGAAGGTCGAGCCCGGTGGGTAGGTGCGTTCGACGGCCCGGTTCTGCAGGGGGTTGCTCGGGTCGGCGGTCAGCTGCCGGTAGTTGGTGGCGATCTGGGTGGTGTCGTGCGAGGACAGCGACGTCGGGTCGTACGACGGGCTGCTGGCCATCGCCAGGACCGCGCCGGTGCGGGGGTCGAGGGCGACGACGGCGCCGACCTTGCCCTTCAGCCCGTCGTACGCGGCCTGCTGGGCGGCCCGGTTGAGGGTCAGCACGATCGAACCGCCTTGCGGGGCGTTGCCGGTGACGTAGTCCGACAGGCGGCGGACGAACAACCGGTCGTCTTCGCCGGAGAGCACCCGGTCGTCGAGGCGCTCGACCCCGGTGCGGCCGTAGAGCAGCGAGTAGAAGCCGGTGACCGGCGCGTAGACCGCGCCGCCGGGGTAGGTGCGTAGGTAGGTGAGGCTGTCGGTGGTGCGCACCGAGGTCGCAACGGTCTGTCGATTCTTGCCGGTGCCGAGAACGATCGGGCCGCGCTGGCGGTCGTAGGTGCGCAGCAGCACCCGTCGGTTGCGCGGATCGTCCCGGTAGCTCTTCGCCTTGACGACCTGGACGTAGTTGACGTTGATCAGCAGCAACCCCAACAGCAGCAGGCAGGCGACGGCGACCTTGCGCAGCGGGGCGTTCACCGTCGGACCACCTGCGTCTGCGCATCGGCGAGGCTCGCCCGTGCTGAGGCCGGTGTGACCGGGCTCGGGGCCGGCCGGCGGGCGGCGTCGCTGATCCGCAGCAGGATCGCGACCAGGCCGTAGTTGCAGACGACTGAGGACCCGCCGTAGGACAGCCACGGCAGGGTCACCCCGGTGAGCGGGATGAGACCCGTGACGCCGCCGACGATGACGAACACCTGCAGGGCCAGGGCGAACGACAGGCCGGTCGCAAGCAATTTGCCGAACGAATCGCGGCACGACAGGGCAGCCCGCAGGCCGCGCTCAACGATGATCGCGAAGATCATCAGCACCGCCATGACGCCGATCAGGCCGAGTTCCTCGCCGATCGCCGCCAGGATGAAGTCGGTTTTGGCGAACGGCACGGTGCCGGGTGAGCCCTCACCGAGCCCGGTCCCGGTGATCCCGCCGGTCCCCATCCCAAACAAGCCCTGCACCAGTTGGTAGCCGCTTGTCTGGGCATTGGCGAACGGATCCAGCCAGGTGTCCACCCGCAATTGCACGTGGTGAAATAGGTGATAGGCCACCAACGAGCTGCCGGCGAACAGGCCGAGGCCGATCAGCAACCAGGACGTGCGTTCGGTCGCGACGTAGAGCATCACGATGAAGATGCAGAAGAACAGCAGCGACGTGCCAAGGTCCTTCTCCCGGACGAGCACTGCGATGCTCGCCACCCAGGCAACGAGCACCGGCCCGAGGTCACGGCCCCGTGGCAGGTCGAGGCCGGCGACGTGGCGGCTGGCCAACGACAGCACGTCGCGCTTACTGACCAGGTAGCTGGCGAAGAAGATCATGAGCAGGACCTTGGCGAGTTCACTTGGCTGCACCGTCAGTGGGCCGACCCGGATCCACAGCCGGGCCCCGTTGATGGTGGCGCCGACCCCGGGCAAGGCCGGTAAGAGCAGGAGGACGAGGCCGGCGGCCGCGCAGGTGTAGCTGTACCGCGCCAATCGGGTGTGGTCACGGACGACGAGCAGGACCGCGATGAACGCGGCTACCCCCACCCCGGTCCAGATGAGCTGCAGCGGGGCGTCCGCCCTGGGCAGGTG
>JAYUMN010000068.1:0-3255 GCA_043762595.1 Frankiales bacterium | reverse complement strand
CGGTGTCCGAGTCGTTCTTGGACGACGATGATGTCGGCGCCGCCGGCCAGCAGCCAGGAGGCGGGTGCGGCCGGCAGGTTGTGGAACGTGACGGTCTGCTGGATCTTCGTGGCGGTGACGGCGGGGGTCCAGTATTTGGTGTGGAAGTTGTTGCGTGACAGGGCTGTCCTTCGCTTGAGGTGACCAGCAGGCCGTCATCCTCGATCTGGTTGTCGCCGATGTCCTCCTAGAGCTGCTGGCAGCTGGCTCCGTCGATCTGGACGCTGCGTTGCTCGCCATCCTTCGGGTGGTCCTTGAGGTATATCCGCTGGCTGGTGGGGGAGTGCTTCTTGGCGACTTTCCCGGTGGTCTGGCGCACCAGCACGATGTGGGTGGTCAGGTCGATGTCGCGGGGGCGCAGGGCCGGAGGGCGATCAGCTCGCCCCAGCGCAGGCCGGTTTCGATCGCCAGCAGCACCATCATCTGGTGGCGCGCAGGGAGCTGATCCAGGATCTGCTCGAACTGCGCGGCGGTGATGATCTGCTTGGGCTTCACGACGACCTTGGGCAGGGCGGTGTGGCTAGCCGGGTTGATGCCGAGCGCGCGGACGATGACGGCGCGGGCGAAGATCTTGTAGAGCAGGGCGTGGTGCCTCACGACCGACCGGGGGGACAGGCCGCTGGCGGTGGCGTCGTTGACCCAGGCTTGGGTCATGGCTGGGCTGATCCGGCGCATCGGGAGGGCGCCGAACCGGGGCAGGGAGTGCTTGTCGAGGTAGTAGCCGTAGGCGGTGCGGGTGGAGACGTCCAGCTGCTGGGTGGTGGGTGGTGGGTGGGTAGGAGGCGGTGATGAAGACGGTGAAGATGGTGCGTCCGGCGATGGGGGAGGTCCAGTCGCCGCGGCTGGCGTCGAGTTCGAGCTGTGCGGCTTTCTTGGCGGCTTCCTTCTCGGTGTTGAACCCGCCTTCTTCGTGGTGACGGCCGTCGGCGATGAGGGAGGCGGCGTAGTGCCGGACGGTCCCGTCCTTCAAGGTCTTGGCCGGGTGTGGGACATGGGCGGTGGCCTCCTCGCGCGGCCTCCACCATGGCATGGGGTCGGCGATCGTTCCAGGCTCGTGCCAGAAGAGGCCTGCCGGTCGGTGCCGGTTAGTGCCAGCCGATGCCAGCAGAACCACAACACAGCATAGGAAGTAGGTAGCACTGACAGGCAGCTGTTGGCGCTGATCGCGACTGGTACGTCACTCACACCCCAAAGGTCGCAGGTCTCAGTCTTGCCCCCGCTTCTAAAACATTCAGGTCAGAGGCGGTTTCCCCGGATAACAGGGAACGGCTACTCGGGTGGTCGTCCGTGGACTTTCGACGGACGCGTGACCGAACTTGACAGAGCTGCCCGCGTCAGAGGCGAGCTACTTGGCCGGGCCCTCGTCGCGGTCGAAGGCTTGCTGGACGGCGGCGTTGTCACGGCGTCAGGTGCAGTTGGTACGTGAGAACGTTGAGACCCGCTGCTGAGCGGGCAAACAGGGGAGGTTGGGGGTCGCCAATCGCGCGCTGGAATTGATGTGATGGATCGCGGGCTGGCTGGACTTGGTGCGTTATTGTCCGGAGCGGTCACCCGCCATCATGCGTATCAGGTCGTGATCACCCGCGGTGCGCCGGTGCTGGGCTTTCTGATCGCCATCACAGTGCTTTCCGAGCTGGCTCAGACCGAGATCCGCCAGTAGTGCGGTGATCTTGCGCTGAGTGACCTGATTTTGGCCGCTGGTGCTCATGCGCGATGTTGGGCGTGTGGAGGCCGCCGACCGGGTGTCGGTGTCTTTGGGTCCTTGGTCGTTGGGGCGGGATGTTCATGTCAGGTGGGGGCTGGCAGGGCTCGGAGTCGAGCCAGTGTGGCGGGCAGGGTCTTGTGCCCGGGTGGTAGTCGCAGGGTCAGGCCGCGGGCGTGCCGGATGACCCGGCCAGGGACGGCGAGCAGTCGGTGTCGCAAGGTGGCGATGCGCGTCCGGCCGGGGGCGTGGGCTTGGGTGTCCAGGCCGGTCAGCGACTGCAGCATCACTGACAGGGCGCCGGCGAGTAGCCCGGCCCAGCACCAGACACTGTTGATGCCAGGATCGGCGGAGGGCAGATGATTGAGACCAGCGCCGTGCTTGACCTCACGGAAGCGTTCCTCGATGGCGGTCCGGTTGCGGAACCACGCTTCCAGCCCGACATAGTCACCCTGGTTGGCGGGGATGTTGGTGACGATGAAGCTGACTGCCCAGACGTGGTCGGCGGCGCCACCGAGAGCGAGGGCGAGCTGGTCTTTCGCGACGGTCCGGCGGCGCCGTGAGCGGGGGTCGGCGCTGAGCTTGTCGACGCTGATCTTGACCCTGCGGATGATCGTGTAGGTGCCGTCCGGCCAGCCGGCGGGGGCGTAGTCACACGCCGCGACCTGCGCGCCTTTCATCCCGCGGGCGTCGCGCCAGTCAGCCTCGGGGACAGCAGACAGTGCCCGCCAGGCAGCGGAGTTGCGCTTCGCGGCGATCGCGAAGTCACAGCCCAGCTGCACTGCGTCGTGGGCGAGGGTGGCGTCGAAGTAGCCGGAGTCGGCTCGGACCCGAGGCCGGCCGCAGACCTGCGAGGGCATCGACGTCAAAGCCCGGGCCAGAAGCGCACCGGCGCGCGGCCGGACGTCATCGTTGCCGGCCATCAGGTCCGCCGCCAGCGGTAGTTCGGCTTGCGCCCAGCTGGCCAGGTGCACCCGACCGGACCGGACGCCGGCGTAGTTCGGCCGACACCTTGCTTGGTCGGTCCGTAGACCTCGATGTCGCTGGCGTCCAGGTCGATGGTCGGGTCATGCAGCACCAGCGGTGCCCGGACCTGCGCCGGGACCACAGCCAGCCAGCGGGTGTAAACCTCGGACAAGGACGCTTCGATGCCGGTCAGCTGGGCCGGTCCGAACCGGCCGGCGAGCCGGGCGGCGGTCCGGCTCGGCGCCACCGGCGCCTCGATCAGCAGCGCACTACCGGCATCAGCCCGGACCCGGTCCATCCCAGCCAGGCAGTCCTGCCCGACCAGCTGCGCGGTCGCCATCGCCATCAGCAGCTGACCACCGCTCAAACCGCGGTCGCGCTGCTTGATCGGCCCGATCCCTCGGTTGAGGACCTCCACCAGGCCCAACCTGGCGATCAGCTCCTCGACCGCAGCCAGTCCCGCCAGCCCAGTCAGGGTCTTGTCCGGCTCACCGATCCCGACACGTCGTGCGCAACGCTTCCCGGCACGTTCATTCCGTCGTAGATTG
>JAYUMN010000067.1:0-2900 GCA_043762595.1 Frankiales bacterium | reverse complement strand
CTCGACGAGCCGCGCCGGCCGGCGCACGGCCGCACCGTGCGAAGCGAGGTCGGGGCAGTCGGTGTCGCCGGGCGCACAGGAAAACCGGCAGCCGGCGACGACCTCGACCGCCGGCAAGAGCGCCGCGAGCGCGCGCACCACAGTCGACTTGGCCGTGCCCTTCTCTCCGCGGACGAGCACCCCCCCGACAGCGGGCGAGACGGCGTTGACGATGAGCGCCAGCCGCAGGTCATCGAGCCCGACAACGGCGGAGAACGGGTACAGCGGCGCGCTCAACGGTGGCCTTCCTTCGGGGTCCGCGCCCCGGGTGGAGGTGTCGACGACTGGAGTGTCTGGCTCCCCGGGACATGCCCAGGTCACAGTGGCGGGACCGCGCCGGGTTCTCACCGGCTTCCTCCCCTGTCGTCGCTTGCAGCGCGGAGCCTACTCGGCAACCTCTTAAGCTCACCCATCGTGACCCACTTCGTGCTGACCCTGTCGTGCGACGACCAGGTCGGCATCGTGCACGCCGTGGCCCGGTTCCTGGCCGAGCACGGCAGCAATATTGAGGACAGTCAGCAGTACGGCGACCACACGACCGGTCGCTTCTTTATGCGGGTGCATGCGATCGGCGAGGCCGACCTGTTGCGCGAGATGTTCGAACCGGTCGCCGCGGCATTTTCGATGGCGTGGGAACTGCGGGACGCCGCCGTGCCGGGCCGGGTGCTCGTCATGGTCTCGCAGCAGGGGCACTGCCTCAACGACCTGCTCTACCGCCGCAGCACCGGCGGGCTGCACGCCGAGATCCCGGTCGTCGTGAGCAACCACCCGGACTTCGCCGGGCTGGCCGCCGCCCACGGTTGCGCCTTCGAGCAGATCAACGCCGCCGACAAGCCCGCCGCCGAGGCCCGGCTGCTGGCCCTGGTGCACGAGCACCGGATCGATCTGGTGGTCCTCGCCCGCTACATGCAGGTGCTGTCGCAGGATCTGCTCCGGGCACTGCCGGTCCCAGCCATCAACATCCACCACTCGTTCCTGCCGAGCTTCAAAGGCGCCCGGCCTTATCACCAGGCGCACGAGCGAGGGGTCAAGCTGATCGGTGCGACGGCGCACTACGTCACCGCCGAGCTCGACGAGGGGCCGATCATCGAGCAGGAGGTGGCCCGGGTGGATCACACGCACACTCCGGAGCGGCTGGTTGCCGTCGGCCGCGACCTCGAATCGATGGCGCTGGCCCGGGCCGTCGGCTGGCACCTGGACCACCGGGTGCTGCGCAACGGCGCGCGCACGGTGGTGTTCAGATAGCTGTCCGCGCCGGCAAACCGAGCTGGCAGCCCTGCCGGGTCGCGCTCAGCCGAGCACAACAGGAGGGAAGGGGGGCTGACGTCAGGGACGAAAAACATCGGAACTGTACAAACCAGGCGCTCTTGCGGGTGCTTCGCTGCTGTTGCGGTGGCCGCCGACCACGTCGGCCCGGGCTGGCGTGGCGGGCTGGGCTCAGGACACCGCGACCTCGAGGTCGGCGTACACCGCCAGGTGCCGCTCGGCGCTGGCTGCCCAGGTGAAGCGGTCCGCGACGGCCCGGCCGGCCGCGATCAAGCCGCGCCGAAGGTCGGCGTCGGTGAGCGCCCGCGCCAGGGCGTCGGCCAGGGCCTCGACGTCGCCGACCGGCACCAGCAGCGCGTCGCGGCGCGGCACGAGCCACTCGCGAAACACCGGTAGGTCGCTCGTGACCACGGGCAGTCCGGCGGCCATCGCCTCGAGCACGGCAAGGCCGAAACCCTCCTTGACCGAGGGAAAGGCGAGGACGTCGGCCGCGGCGTACCAGGCAGCGATGTCGGACTCGGGCACGGTGCCGACGAGCACGACGTCGACGCCGAGTTCGAGGCCGAGTCGGTCGAGCTCGGCGAGCACCCCGTCGCGGTAGGCCCGGTGGTCTTGGAAGGAGTGGCCGCCGACCACCGCGAGGACCGGCGCCGGACCCGGCTGATCGTTGAGCAGGTGGAGCGCGCGGACGAGTGAGTCGCTGCCTTTGCGGGGCTCCACCCCGCCGACGCTCAGCAGCAGCGGCCGGTCGGTGGCCCCGACCGAGGCCCGGAGCTCGGCGGCGCGGGCTGCCGGGGCGGTCGCGAACCGGGCCACGTCAACCCCGTTGGGCACGACGCCGGCCCGCACGCCGTAGTCCTCGAGCAGCTGTCGCTGCCAAACCTCGCTGACGGCGAGAACGAGGTCGGGCTCGTGGATCGCAGCCCGCTGGCAGTCCATCAGCACCTGGCTCGTGAAGTCGTCGACGTGGTGCACCGTGCGCACGACCTGCACGCGGGCGCCGCCGTCCCGGACCCGCGCCGCTGCCCGGGCACCGATGCAGTCCTGGGCGTGCAGCACCGGCTCGTCGGCGTGGGCCAGCACCCGCGCCAGGGCGTCGATGCTGCCCAGCACCTTGTCGTGGAGCGACAGCTCCCCCGACGGCCCCGGCACGATGGTGACCGGCGCGCGGACCGGCCGGAAGAACCCCACGTCCGGGTCGCCCAAAGCAACCACCCGGACCGGTGCGCCAAGGGCGTGCAGCGCCTCGGCGAGGGCGAGCGTGTGGACCACCCCGCCGCGCGGCTTGGTGGAGTAGGTGACGAGGGCGAGCGGGGTCAAGGGCCCGCCTCCGCCAGTTCGGGTCGTCGCAGGACGAGCGCCGCGGTGGCGTGGGCCGCCCGCGCGTTGGTCTCCGGGACGATGCAGCCGACGGCCTCCAGCGTCGCCCGCTGCCGCGAGTAGCTCTGGGGGTCGCCTTCGGTGCCAAGGACGTACGCGACGACCTGCGGGCCGCCGTTGGCCATCAACTCGGCGCAGACCGGCGCCAGCTGGCCGGCCGGGTCGGGGTGGCTGCCGTGGCCGAGCACGACGTCGATGAGGACGACGGCGACGGC
>JAYUMN010000066.1:0-7208 GCA_043762595.1 Frankiales bacterium | reverse complement strand
AGATCAACGCTGCCCTACTCGACCTGCCGATCGAGCAGCGGCTCGCCATCGTCCTGGTCGACCTGCACGGCTTCGGAGTCGACGAGGCGGCGCAGGTGCTCGGCGTGCCGAGCGGCACGGTGAAGAGCCGTTGTTCTCGTGGCCGGGCCCGGCTGGCGCTCGCCCTCGGTCACCTGCGGAACCCAGAGACCCCGACAGCCGTCCCACCTACGACAGCACCGGAAGAAGGCATGCCGTGACGCACCTCGATCTCGACGAGCTCGCCGATGTGCTGTGCGGCGAGGCGGGCGCCGCCGCGACCGAGCACGCGACGACCTGCCCGGTCTGCAGCGCCGCCCTGACCGACCTCGAGGCAGCCCAGGTGCCGCTGCTGGCGGCGCTCGCCACCCTGCCCGTTCCCGAGCCGGCGGCCGGCCTGGACGAGCGGCTCCTGGCCGCCTTCACCCGTGAGCGCCGTACGAAGACCGCCACCGACGCAGGAAACGTCCTGCCGCGGGCGGCCGGACGGCGTCCACCGGCCTGGCTAACCGGCGCAGCAGCAGCCGCCGCCTTGGTCGGCGTGGTCGGCGGCGGCATCGCCCTGCTGCCGCCCGGCGGCGCGAGCTCCCAGAAATCGAGCACCGCGGGATCCGCCACGGGCACCGCCGGCCCGGCGGTCCGGCGGCTCGCCACCGGTACGGCGTACCGCAAGGTCGGCCCCTCCTTCACGGCCGCACTCCCGCTGCTGCTCGGCTTGCTCCCCACGGCTGCGGAGGCCGCGCCCCGGGCCACGGCCGACATCACCACCCGCGCGGCCGCAGACCCATTGGCCCGGTTGCGCGACGACCGGGCATTGGCCGGCTGCCTGGCCTCGCTCAGCACGCCCGAGGACCCCGGCATACCGCTCGCCGTCGACTTCGCCAGCTATGAGGGCACCCCGGCGCTCGTGGTGGTGCTCCCCTCACCCAAGCCGGCGGCAGTTGATGTCTACGTTGTCGGACCCAACTGCCGCCAGGCCGACGCCGACCTGCGGTATTTCGTCCGGCTGCCGCGCCGCCCCTGAGCGGATCGGGAAGCTCCTTCCCTACAGTTGGTGTTGAGCACGACACCCCGACAGGAAGGCCCGACCGTGAGCAGCCCGGACGTTCGAAACACCATCGTGATCGGCTCCGGACCCACCGGCTACACCGCAGCCATCTATCTGGCGCGGGCAGCGCTGGCGCCGCTCGTCTTCGAAGGCGCGGTAACCGCCGGTGGCGCGCTGATGAACACCACCGACGTCGAGAACTTCCCGGGCTTCCCCGACGGGATCATGGGTCCGGAGCTGATGGACCACCTCCGCAGCCAGGCCGAGCGCTTCGGCACCGAGTTCGTTACCGACGACGTGACCTCGGTCGACCTCGCCAGCGACCCGAAGGTCGTTCGGGTCGGTGACACCGACTACCTCGCACACACCGTGGTACTCGCCATGGGGTCGGGCTATCGCGAGCTCGGCGTCCCCGGTGAGAAGGAGTTGTCCGGGCACGGCGTGTCCTGGTGCGCGACCTGCGATGGATTTTTCTTTCGCGACCAGGACATCGCTGTCGTCGGTGGTGGCGACAGCGCGCTCGAGGAGGCGACCTTCCTGACCCGTTTCGCCCGCAGTGTCACGCTGATCCACCGCCGCGACAGCCTGCGTGCAAGTAAGATCATGCAGGAGCGGACCTTCGCCAACGATAAGATCCGCTTTGCCTGGGACAGCGAGGTCGTCTCAGCCAACGGTGAGGGCAAGCTGACCGGAGTGACACTGCGCAACCTCAAGACCGGGGTCGAATCCGAGCTGGCCGTGACTGGGCTGTTCATCGCGATCGGTCACGACCCGCGCTCGGAGCTCGTGAAAGGCCAGGTCGATGTCGACGACGAGGGCTATGTGCTGGTCGAGCCGTACAACACCCGCACCAACGTGCCCGGCGTGTTCGCCGCCGGCGACCTCGTCGATCACACCTACCGGCAGGCCATCACCGCGGCGGGTACCGGTTGCGCGGCCGCGCTGGACGCCGAGCGCTGGCTCGCCGCCCACGAGGAGCCGGTGGCCGCTGGGTCGGAATGACCCCTGCGGGCAGACCGTTACTAGGGACACACCCTGAACCCGAGGAGCACCGCAATGGGCGCCAACACCAAGATCACCACCGACGCGACCTTCGCGACCGACGTCCTGCAGAGCGACAAGCCGGTCCTGGTTGATTTCTGGGCCGAGTGGTGTGGACCGTGCAAGATGGTTGCCCCGGTGCTCGAGGAGATCGCCGGCGAGAATGCCGACAAGATCAGCATCGTCAAGCTCAACATCGATGAAAACCCCGGTGCGGCGCGCGACTACCAGATTATGTCTATTCCGACGATGGCCGTGTTCTCCGGCGGCAAGATGGTCAAATCCATCGTCGGCGCCAAGCCCAAGGCCGCGATCCTCAAAGATCTCGAGGCCTATCTGTAATCCCAGCTGCCGTCAGCGGCCGGGCCCGCGTGTCGGGTCCGGCGGCTCGTACGCCGGGACGATCGCCGGCCTCTACGATGGGCGTTCCCCTCGTCTCGGAAGGTGCGCCAGTGCAGGTGTTCCGTCGCGGCTGCGCCGGGCCTGCGGTGACCGAGATCCAGGCGACCCTGCTGGCCCTCGGGCTCCTCGAGGACACCGCTGGCGCAGCGTTCGATGACGCAACCGACCGGGCGGTGCGGGAGTTCCAACAACGCCGCGGGGTGTCAGTCGACGGCATCGTCGGGGCCGAGACCTATGCCGCTCTGCAGGCCGCCCGACTCACCCTCGGCGACCGATTGCTGTCGCTGTCGGGTCGGCTGTTCGTCGGCGACGACGTCTCGATGCTGCAGGACCGGTTGCTCGAGCTGGGCTTCGACGCCGGCCGGATCGATGGGGTCTTCGGGGTGCGGACCGAGCAGGCCCTGAAGGGCCTGCAGCGGGAGTACGGCCTGCGCAGCGACGGGGTCTGTGGCCCGGCGACGCTCCGCGCCCTCAAACAACTCGGCCGGCTCGTCACCGGCGGCCGCCCGCATGCGCTGCGCGAGAGCGAGGCGCTGCACCGCTCGGGCACGGCCCTGCCCGGCAAGGTTGTCGTCGTCGACCCCGGGCACGGCGGCCACGAACGCGGAGCGCGCGCACACGGGCTCGACGAAGCCGACGTCGTGCTCGACCTGGCCGCCCGGCTCGAGGGCCGACTGGCCGTGGTCGGCGTCCGCGCCTTGCTCACCCGGCTCGCCGATTCCTGCCCCAGCGACGCCGAGCGAGCCTCGTTCGCCAACACCGCCGGGGCCGACCTCGTGGTCAGCCTGCACGTGGACCAGGCCAGCTCACCGCTCGCACAGGGCGTCGCGGCCTATCACTTCGGCACCGGTACCGGGACGACGTCGACAGTCGGCGAGCAGCTCGCGTCGCTCGTCCAGCGCGAAGTCGTCGCCCGCACCGACCTCGTCGACTGCCGGGTGCATGCCAAGACCTGGGACCTGCTGCGGCTCACCCGGATGCCGACGGTCCGCCTCGAGCTCGGCCATTTGAGCAACCCGGGCGACGCGGCCCGGCTCGCCGACCCCGGGTTTCGCGACACGGTCGCGGAGGCGTTGCTCGTGGCGATCCAGCGGCTCTACCTGCCGCCCGAGCTCGACCCGCCGACCGGGGCGTTGCGGCTACCGGACCTCGCCCGCCTGTAATCGCCTACTGCGGCTCAGACCGGGCGCAAGACCGGGTCGGGGGACATCGAGCCGAGCAGCCGTTCCAGCGCCACCTCGACGTCCTCCCGCCAGGAGATCGCGGTCTTCAACTCGAGCCGGAGCCGGGGATAGCGGTGGTGCGGCCGGACCGTCTTGAAGCCGACCGCCAGCAGGTGCTCGGCTGGCAGGACACAAGTCGGGCTCTCCCATTTCAGGTCGCCGAACGCCTCGATCGCCCGGACCCCGCGTCGTTGCAGATCCTTCACGACCCCTTGCACGAGCATCCGCCCCAGTCCCGCGCCGGCAAAGTCCGGCAGGACGTGGCCGGTCATCAGCAGGACGGCGTCCGGGCTGACCGGCGACGTCGGGAAGGCCACCGAGCGCGGGACATAGGCCGGTGGGGCGTACATCACAAAGCCTGCCGGGATGCCGTCGACGTAGACGACCTTGCCGCAGCTGCCCCATTCCAGCAGGGTCGCGGACACCCACGATTCCTTCTCGAAAGCCGTGTCGCCGGCGTCCTGCGCCCGCGACAGCGCGACCGGGTCGAGTTCCCAGAACACGCATCGACGGCAGCGCCCCGGCAGGTCGTCGAGGTTGTCAAGGGTGATGTTGACCGTGCGCCGGCTCACGGTCGCCCCGGGGCTGGTCGAGGGGCCCGGACCAGACCGAGCAGGCGCAGCCATGTGGTCACCAGGCCAATCTAAACGAGCGCGGTCGCGGCAGGCGCCGACGAGGACCGCCGGCCACGCGAAGGCCGATCGCGGCCGGCGCCGGTAGCCTCGTTAACATGGCCGGGGTCACGTTCGACGCCTTCACCGACCGCTACGCGGCGCGGACCGCCGGCATGACCACCTCGGAGATCCGGGCCCTGTTCGCCGTTGCCAGCCGCCCCGAGGTCGTCTCGCTCGCCGGTGGCATGCCCTACACGACGGCGCTGCCGCTGGACGCGGTCGGCAAGCTGCTGTCGGACCTGCTCGCGACCCGCGGCGCACAGGCCCTGCAGTACGGATCCGGCCAGGGCGACCCGGTGCTGCGTGAGCTGATCTGCGAGGTGATGGCGCTCGAGGGTGTCGTCGGCTCTCCAGACGACGTGGTGGTCACCGTCGGCTCCCAGCAGGCCCTGGACCTGGTGACCCGCATTTTCTGCGATCCCGGTGACGTCGTGTTCGCTGAGGCGCCGTCCTACGTTGGGGCGCTCGGGACCTTTGCGGCCTACCAGGCCGAGGTCGTACACGTGCCAATGGACGCCGACGGGCTCGTGCCCGAGGCCCTGCGCGAAGCGATCGCCGCGGTCGCCGCGGTGGGAAAGCGGGCGAAGTTCCTCTACACGATCCCAAACTTCCACAACCCGGCCGGGACGTCGCTGTCCGACGCGCGCCGCGACGAGGTGCTCGCGATCTGCGTCGAGGCCGGGCTGCTGGTTCTGGAGGACAATCCCTATGGCCTGCTGGGGTTCGACGGCCCGCCGGTCCGGGCGATCCGGGCCCGGTCGGAGTCCGAGCATGTGCTCTACCTCGGGTCGTTCTCCAAGACGTTCGCGCCCGGGCTGCGGGTCGGTTGGGTACTCGCGCCGCACGCCGTCCGGGAAAAACTGGTGCTCGCCTCCGAGGCGTCGGTGCTTTGCCCGCCGGCGCTCAACCAGCTGGCGATCGTGGACTATCTCTCCACCCAAGACTGGCAGGGCCAGGTTGAGGTGTTCAAGGAGCTCTACCGTGAGCGCCGCGACGCGATGCTCGACGAGCTGACCACGCAGATGCCTGCGGGTACCTCGTGGACCAGGCCCGCCGGCGGCTTCTACGTGTGGACGACCCTGCCGGCCGGGCTCGACGCAAAGATCATGCAACCGCGCGCGCTGACCGCCCGGATCGCCTACGTGCCCGGGATCGGCTTCTACGCCGACGGCGCCGGCCGGCGTGAGCTGCGGTTGTCCTACTGCTTCCCCGAGCCGGACCGGATCCGCGAGGGCGTCCGGCGACTGGCCGGCGTCGTCGAGGCCGAGCTGGAGCTGCTGGCCACCTTCGGTCCGTCGCTGCAGGCCCGTCCGACCGGCGCCTCAACCCCTGCGCCCGACCTGTTCTGACAGCCGGGTAGTTCCGTGCCCGCCTCACTTCACGACGCGAGAAGGTACGCCGCGATGGGACGGGCCCGCTTAGGGGTGCGTGGGAGAGCGGCGGTTGGCCGCTTAGCCGGGCGGCGCGCCGTTGACGATGGCAGCGATCCGCTGCAGGTCCTCGAGCGTGGCGAACTCGATCGTCAGTCGCCCTCTGGTCCGGCCCACATCGACCTTGACCCGGGTCTCGAGCCGGTGCGACAGCGACGCAGCCACCTCACGGGCCTCCGGCGGGACGAGCCGTTTACCTCGGGCCGCCCGGGCCGGGGCCGGTGCGTCCTGCCCGGCGATCATCACCGCCTCCTCGACCGCCCGAACGCTCATCCCCTCCGCCACGATCCGGGTGGCCATCGCCTCCTGGGCCACCGCGGTCGACAACCCGAGCACAGCCCTGGCATGGCCGGCCGAAAGCACGCCGGCAGCGACCCGGCGCTGGACCGCCGCCGGCAGCTGTAGGAGCCGGATGGTGTTGGAGATCTGCGGCCTGGACCGGCCGATCCGCTGCGCCAGCTCCTCGTGGGTGGCGCCGAAGTCCGCCAGCAGCTGCGCGTAAGCCGCCGCCTCCTCAAGCGGGTTGAGCTCGCTACGGTGCAGGTTCTCCAGCAGGGCGTCCCGCAGCATCGCGTCATCGTCGGTCTCCCGCACGATCGCCGAAATGGTGCCAAGGCCGGCCTCGCGCGCAGCCCGCCAGCGGCGCTCACCCATCACCAACTCATAGCGGTCGCCACCGAGCGGCCGGACCACCACCGGCTGCAACAGCCCGACTTCCCGGATCGAGTGCGCCAGCTCAGTCAACGCGTCCTGATCGAAGTGCCTCCGGGGCTGCAGCGGATTGGCGGTGATCGTCTCGAGCGGCAGTTCGGCGAAGCGGGCGCCGGCGACTTCGGACAACCCCGGCGCCGCATCATCGACCGGTCCGGCGACGGGCCCCTGTGGAATCAGCGCGCCGAGGCCGCGGCCAAGGCCACCGCGCTTCGGGCTGGTCACGAGTTGGCCAGCACGGAGCCACGCAGGGCGATCTCCCGGGCCGCGTCGACGTAGGCGAGCGCCCCCCGCGAGCCAGGATCGTAGGTCACCACGGACTGGCCGTAGCCAGGCGCCTCGGACACCCGGACGCTGCGTGGGATGGCGGTTGCCAACACCACATCACCGAAGTGGACGCGGACCTCGTCGGCGACCTGGTCGGCCAGGCGGGTCCGCGCGTCGTACATCGTCAACAGGATCGTCGAGACGGCCAGCGCTGGGTTGAGGTGGGCCTTGACCATGTCGACCGACCGAAGCAGCTGACCGAGCCCCTCGAGCGCGTAGTACTCGCACTGGATCGGGATCAGCACCTCATCGGTCGCGACCATCGCGTTGACGGTCAGCAACCCGAGTGACGGTGGGCAGTCGACCAGGATGTAATCGACGTCGGCGCCCGGCC
>JAYUMN010000065.1:0-2004 GCA_043762595.1 Frankiales bacterium | reverse complement strand
ACCTCGACCGCCCCGGCGACCACCGGATCGTCGTACGACGGGAGGACGATCGCGCTGGTCGTCGGGCTCACCGACGCAATGCTCCCAGACCCCCCTGCGCTACGGCGTCGGGTTCGGCGGTTGGGGAAGGGGCGGGACCTGGGTCGGGACGGACGTCGGCGGCTGGGTCACCGGGGGCTGGACCGGCAACGCGGTCGCGGACGGCTGAACCGGGCGCGGGCTGATGGTCGGGGTCGCCGTCGGGACGACGGTCGGGGTGGCAGTCACCGAGGGGGTGGCAGAGACCGCGGGGGGCGGCGAGAACGACGGGGTGGCGCGCCCGCCGACCCCCGCGCGAGGCGGGAAGTCCTCGTTCGGCTGGCCCTGCAACGCAGCGTCCATGAACGTTTTGAAGATCTCAGCCGGCACGGTCCCACCGTAGATCCCGGCGTCGCTACCAAGGACCCCGCGAAGCGGGCCGCCCTGCTGCCGGCCGACCCAGACGG
The DNA here is from genome assembly GCA_043762595.1 of Frankiales bacterium. Lineage (GTDB taxonomy): Bacteria > Actinomycetota > Actinomycetes > Mycobacteriales > SCTD01 > JAYSQK01. Next base: position 1,519 of record JAYUMN010000065.1, on the reverse strand, counting down.
CGGTTGCGAGTTGCGGCGTGAAGCCGGCGAACCAGGCGTTTGCGTTCTGCCCGGTCGTGCCCGTCTTGCCAGCCGTGGGCCGGCCACCGGCGAGCTGCGCCCGGACCCCCGTGCCGCCCGCCACCACCTGCTGCATCGCGTACGTCGCGTCCGCGGCAACGCCCTTGCTGAACGCCGAGCCGGTGTCGGGCTTGGCCCGGTAGACCTCTCCGCTGGCGTCGCTGACCGTCGTCACGAAGTAGGGCTTGGCCCGCTGGCCCTGCGCCGCAAAGGTGGCATAGCCGGTGGCCTGGTCGATGACGTGCAGCTCATAGCCACCGGAGCCGAGGGCGATCTGCGCCGAGGGTGTTCCGTCACCGTCGAGTTGGTCGCGGTCGGGGATACCGGCCGCGTGCGCGATGTCGACGACCCGTTTCGGGCCGACGTCGCAAGCCAGCCGCACGTAAACGGTGTTGACCGACTTCTGCAGTCCCTCGGCCAGGTCGATCCGGCCGAGCGGGCCGTCCCCGGCATCATTGTTGATCACCGTGCCGCAGACGTCCTGCGGGCTTGACCCGTCGTACCGCGTGTCGAGGCTGATGCCCTTCTCGAGCGCGGCAGCCAGCACGTAGGGCTTCATCGACGAGCCGGGCTGGACCCCCTTGCCGGGCGAGTCGGCGAAGTCGGTGCCACCGGCGGTGCGCCCGCCGTAGTAGGCGACCACCGCGCCGGTGCCGGGCTGGACAGCCACCAGCGCGCCCACCGGCGGGTTGCCCGCCGTGGCGGCCGGGATCTTGTCCTCCACCGCCTGCGCGGCGGCCTGCTCCGCGCCCCGCTGCAGCGTCGTGCGGACCGTCAGCCCGCCGGCGGTGAGCCGCGCCTCGGGGAAGCCGTGCCGTTCCAGGTCGGCGATGACCTGGGCCTTGAGGTAAGACCGGTAGCCGGGGAAATCGTTGCCCTGTCCGCTGCTTGGTGCCTGCACCTTGGGATAAGCGACCGCGGCCCGGTCGGCTGCTGAGAGCCAGCCCTGCTTGACCATGCCGTCCAGGACGTAGACCCAGCGCTGTTTGGCCCGCTCAGGGTGCTTGGCCGGGTCGTAGCCCGCCGGGCTGCGGATGCTGGCAGCGAGCACGGCCGCCTCCGCGACGTTCAGGTCCTTGGCTGGCTGATGGAAATAAGTCTCGGACGCGGCCTCGATGCCGTAGGCGCCCCGGCCGAAATAGATGACGTTCAAATAATCCTCGAGGATCGTCGCCTTGCTCTTGGTCTTGGCGAGCTTCAGCGCGATGAAGACCTCCTTGATCTTGCGCGAAAAGGTCCGCTGCTGGGTCAGGAAGGCGTTCTTGGCGTACTGCTGGGTGATCGTCGAGCCACCCTCGGAGACACCACCGCTTGAGAGGTTTTTGTAGATCGCCCGGCCGATCCCCTTGAAGCTGATGCCGGGCTCGGAGTAGAACTGCCGGTCCTCAGCCGCGAGGATCGCGTGCTGGGCATCGGTCGAGACCTCGCTGAGCGGTTTGAGCACCCGATTCTTGCCGAT
>JAYUMN010000064.1:0-3192 GCA_043762595.1 Frankiales bacterium | reverse complement strand
AGGCCCGGCGACGATACGCAGCTGCGCGAGCTCGTCGGTCGCCTGCAGAGCCGCCAGCTGGATCGCAACCGGCCGCTGTGGGAGATCTACCTGGTCGAGGGCCTCGAGCACGACCGGGTGGCGGTCATCACCAAGACCCACCACGCGATGGTCGACGGCGTCACCGCGGTCGACATCGGCACGGTGATCCTGGATGTCTCGCCGACCCCGCGGGAGATCCAGCCGGACGACTGGCACCCGGCCGGTGAGCCGGGCGCCGTCCGGTTGATGGTGACGGCGCTGACCGACCTGGTCGCCAAGCCGAGCCAGGCGGTGGACACCGCCCGCAGCGCCATCGGCGACGTCAGGGCGACGCTTGGTAAGTCAGTGTCGATGGCTGGCGGCATCCTCGCCAGCGCCCGCACGGTGGCCCGATCCGCACCGGACAGCCCGCTCAACGTCGCGATCGGCGAGCAGCGGCGCTTCGGCATGGCGGCAACCGAGCTCGACGACTACAAGCGGGTGCGCAAGGCGCACGGCGGCACCGTCAACGACGTCGTGCTCGCCACCGTCACCGGGGCGCTGCGCAGCTGGCTGCTGACCAGGGGCGAGCAGGTGTGCCGGGCGACCACGGTCCGGGCGATGGTGCCGGTGAGCGTGCGCGCCGACGCTCGCAAGGGTGAGATGGGTAACCGCGTCTCGTCATATTTCGTGGACCTCCCGGTCGGGGAGGCCAGCCCGGTCGTCCGGCTGCAACAGGTGAGATTTGCCATGCGCGGCCACAAGGACAGTGGCGCGGCGGTCGGCGCCGACGCGCTCGTGCAGCTGTCGGGCTTCGCCCCGCCGACGATCCACGCGCTCGGCGCACGCCTCGCGAGCAGCTTCACCCGGCGGCTGTTCAACCTGGTTGTCACCAACGTGCCGGGACCACAGTTCCCGCTCTATGCGGCCGGCGCACGGATGCTGTCGATGTATCCCGTCGTGCCGCTCGCCAAGGGCCAGGCAGTCAGCGTCGGGCTCACGTCGTACGACGGTGGGGTCTTCTACGGCCTGAACGCCGACCGGGACGCCATGCCCGACATCGATGTCATGGCCTCCTGCATCGAGGAGTCGCTGGCCGAACTCGTGGGGACGGCGTCCCGATGACACGACGTGGTCTGGTGCTCGGCGCCGGCGGGGTGCTCGGCGCGGCCTGGACGATCGGCGCGCTGGTCGCGGTGCAGGAGCACTACGGCTGGGATCCCCGGGAGGCCGAGGTGCTGATCGGCACCTCCGCCGGATCGGTGCTGGTGGCCGGTCTCGGCTGTGGCATCGACGTTGGGTCGCTGCTGGACCATCAGCGTGGCAACAGTGGCGACCCGCGGCTGCGGTACGACTCGGACCGCGGCTCCGGCGGTGCGCTCCCGCCGTTGCCCCGGCCCGGGATTGGCTCGCCGCGCGGGGTGCTGCACTCGGTCCGGCACCCGTTCCGGGTGACCCCGATGGCCGCCCTTGCCGCGATGCTCCCCCAGGGCCGCGGGACGATGGCGCCGGTCGGCCAGCTCATCGACGGCATCCTGCCCGGCGGCGGCTGGGCGGCGCATCCGAGCGCCTGGACGGTCGCAATGGACTACGACACAGGTGCGCGCACCGCGTTCGGCCGGCCTGGCGCCCCGGCAGCGGACCTGCGGGACGCGGTCATGGCGTCCTGCGCGATCCCTGGCTGGTACACCCCGATCAGGATCGGCGACCGCCGCTACGTCGACGGTGGCGCCTGCTCGCCTGCCTCGGTGGATCTCGTGCTCGGCCTCGAGCTCGACGAGGTGGTCGTCCTGTCGCCGATGACCTCGCTGGACTACGACGCCCCGGGCTCGGTCGCCGGCCGGATCGAGCGGCGCCTGCGCCGGCTCGTCACCAGGCGCCTGATAGGCGAAGTGAAGCAGGTTGCGGCGACCGGCACCAAGGTCACCCTGCTCGGTCCCGGCTCACAGGACCTGCACGCGATCGGCGCCAACCTGATGGATCCCCGCCGCCGCCGCCGGGTCCTCGAGACCTCCCTGCGCACCTCCGCTGCGGCGCTGCGGGGCGACCGCGGACGGTTCGCCGAGACTGCTTAACCTCATCGCTATGCGCATCTACCTCCCGGCCACGCTGCCCGCGCTGCGCTCGCTACTCGACACGGGCGAGCTGGGCGAGCCGCCGCTCCCGGCGTACGCCGTGACGCCGGCGCTGCGTGAGTGGTACGCGACCGGGGACGCCGAGGAGCTCGAGTACGCCGTCCTGTCGCTGGCCGCTACCGCCTCGGTGCGGCTGCTGGACGCCGACCAGGACGCCGTCCGACGCCGGGTCGTCGTGGTGGCCGAGGTGCCGGATGGTTCGGTCGAGCCCGCCGCGCACGTCGACCGGGCCGCGGTCCGGGTCACCACGGGGGTGCCGCTGCGGCTCGTGCAGGCCGTGCACGTCGACGATCCGTCGGCCGTCGCGGACGTGACGGTGGCGGCCGACGCCGTCGTCGAGGCCGACCTGGGCAGCGAGGACGCGGCGTTCCGGCTGGAGGGCGCCGAGGGACACGAGCTGCAGTGGTACGCCAGTCAGGAGATCGGCCCGCTGGTGGAGTTGTCCTAGCCAGGAACCTCTCGGCGCGGCCGCTCGTCGGACCCCTGTGATGGGGCGGCGGGTGACCTGGCGCTGGACGGTCGTGGTCACCGGCGTCGTGGCGGCGCTCGCGCTCCCCGGCGTCGTCGCGCTGCTGCCGGTCGCTGCTGCGCCCATCTCGACCGGGGCGTTGCTGGCCAAGGTCCGCGCCTCGGCGGGGATCGCCTGGTCGGGATACGGGGAGAGCCGGGGCACCCTCGACCTGCCCGACGTCCAGCAACTCGGTGACCTTGCGTCGCTGGTCGGCGGCACCACCCGGGCCCGGGCCTGGTGGCGAGGCGCCCACGAGTTCCGGATCGACGCGTTGTCCCTGGCCGGTGAGAGCGACGTCGCGCAGGACCCCGGTGGCAGCTGGACCTGGTCCAGTGCGGACCGCCGGGCGCTCCGCATCCAGGGCGCGCTGGCCGTGCGGTTGCCGCAAGCCGGCGACCTGCTCGCGCCGGTCGTCGGGGCCCGCCTCGCGCGCACCCGGGACGTCCGGGTCGGCGTCCTGCCCGTACGCCGGGTCGCCGGCCGGGCCGCTGCGGGGCTGCGGCTCGTCCCGCGCCACCCGGGCAGCACGACAGTGGATGAGGTGGA
>JAYUMN010000063.1:0-2148 GCA_043762595.1 Frankiales bacterium | reverse complement strand
GAGCGGATTGCGTAGAGGTGGCCACCGTCGGCGGCGACGCACAGATCGGTGTAGGCCCCGGCATCCGCGGTCAGGCGGACGACCTCGCCGCTGGCGACGTCGATCCGGAAGACCGGGCTGGCCCCCCCGTCGTCGGCCGTGACGAGCAGCGCGGTGCCGTCGGCCGACCAGCGGCGATCCAACACCCAGCGATCCCAACCGGGGGCGACATCGCGGGGCGGTTGCGACCCGTCGACGGGTGCCACGACCAGTCGCTGGTCCCCCGGGTCGTGCGGCGTACTCAACGTGATGTGGGTGAGGGCGACCTGGCTGCCGTCCGGCGACAGGTGCGGCGCCTCGAACTCTTCCCCGACCGTGTCGAGCAGAACCCGGCGGGCCCCGGTCGCAACGTCGATCACGACCAGCGCCGACCGCCGGGCGCCATGCGGCTCGGCGACGTACCAGGTGCTGACGACCGTCGAGCCGTCCGCGCTCACGTCGTACGACGCCTGGTCGAGCGCCCGACCCGGCTCGGGTGTCAGGTCAGTCCAGCTGATCGGCCCGTCCGGGGCAAGGTTGCCGAGCAGCAGGCGAGGTGCGGCCGGACCGAGATCGTGATCCCAGTGCCGTACCGGGTAGCCGGTGTGCAGGATCGCGCTGACCTTGCTGTCCTTGCGGGCCTTGCGCCGCTGCTCGTCGTCCTCGCCGTCGGTTGCCCCCGGCATCGTCGGGCTTGCCACCAGCACCGCGGCGCCGAGCCGGGCCGCGACCGGACCCCCGACACCGCCTGCTCGGGTGCCGACGATGCGCGCCTCCCCGCCGCCGGCCGGCAGCAGCCACAGCGCCGCCGGGGCGTCGTCGCCGGTCTGCTCGGCGTCCGGGTCCAGCCGGTTCGACGAAAACAGCAGGTCACCGCCGTCGGTGAACACCGGGCCGCTCTCACCCTTGGCGCTCCTGGTCAGCCGATGGGCCGGCTTGGATCCGGTCGGGTCGACCTCCCACAGTGCGCTGACGAAACGGGTGCCGTTGGCCTCGAGCGTCGTCAGGGTGGTGACGAGCCGGGTGCCGTCCGGGCTGAGGGCGAGACCGGCTGCGCGTGGCAGCGCGGCAAACACCCCAAGGTCAGTGAATTGAGCAGACATGGGTCTTTCCCTACCACGCGGTACGCCGGGGCGCGGCCCGGAGCTACTTCCCGGCCGTCTCCTGGCCGGTGGACAACGCGGCGATGAAGGCTTCCTGGGGCACCTCGACGCGGCCGACCATCTTCATCCGCTTCTTGCCCTCCTTCTGCTTCTCGAGCAGCTTGCGCTTCCTGGTGATGTCACCGCCGTAGCATTTGGCGAGCACGTCTTTGCGAATCGCCCGGATGTTCTCCCGCGCGATGACCCGCGCGCCAATGGCCGCCTGGATCGGCACCTCGAACTGCTGGCGTGGGATCAGCTCCCGCAGCTTGGTCGCCATCGACGTGCCGTAGGCGTAGCTCTTGTCCTTGTGCACGATCGCGCTGAATGCATCGACTGGCTCGCCCTGTAGCAGGATGTCTACCTTGACAAGGTCGCTCGCCTGCTCGCCGGCCGGTTCGTAGTCAAGGCTCGCGTAGCCCTTGGTGCGCGACTTCAGCTGGTCAAAGAAGTCGAAGATGATCTCGCCGAGGGGCAGCGTGTAGCGCAGCTCGACCCGGTCCTCGGACAGATAGTCCATGCCTTGCAGCTGGCCGCGACGGGCTTGACACAGCTCCATCACGGCGCCGACGTAGTCACTCGGCAGCAGCAGCATCGCCTTGACGACGGGCTCGTGCACCTCGGCGATCTTGCCGCCCGGCCAGTCGCTCGGATTGGTCACGACGTGCTCGGGCCCGTCCTCCATGACGACCCGGTAGACGACGTTGGGCGCGGTCGAGATGAGCGCTAGCCCGTGCTCGCGCTCGAGCCGCTCCCGAACGATCTCCAGGTGCAAGAGGCCGAGGAAGCCGACCCGGAAGCCGAACCCCAGCGCGGCGCTGGTCTCGGGCTCGTAGACCAACGCGGCATCGTTCAGACGCAGTTTGTCAAGGGCCTCGCGCAGGGCCGGGTATTCGCTGCCGTCCAGCGGATACAGCCCCGAGAACACCATCGGCCGTGGGTCGCGGTAGCCGCCGAGCGAGCTGGTCGCGGCGTTGCGGACCGTGGT
>JAYUMN010000062.1:0-5339 GCA_043762595.1 Frankiales bacterium | reverse complement strand
GCTGACGGGCTTCAGTGGGATCGGCGGTCTCGTCGTCCTCGGGTCCCCGGCCCGTCGAGGCGACGGGGGTGTGCTGCTCGGGCTCATTCTCGCCCCACTTGTCGTGCTGCTCTCTGTGGTGCTCGCCCGCATCTACCTGGAGCTGATCGCGCTGTTGTTCCGCATCGGCGAGCACACCACGCTCCTCGTGCCGCAGGGTCGCGCCAGTTCGCCCACGTCCGGCTACGGACTCCCGCCGGCCATGAGTTGAGGGCCGTCGGCGGGGGCCGGCCGCTACTGTTCTAGCCTCCCGCTCCCGCATCTCGGAGGCCCCGCTGTCCGCCCGTCTGGTCGTGCTCGCCTCCGGCGAGGGCACCGTGCTGCAGGCGGTCCTCGACGCGTGCACCGAGCCGACATACGGCGCGCAGGTCGTCGCCGTCGGCAGCGACCGGCCAGCCGCCCGCGCGCTCGAGCGGGCCGGGACGACGCCGACGTTCGTGGTCTCGCTGGCCGACCACCCGGACCGCGCCGCCTGGGACGCCGAGCTCGCCGACCGGCTGTCGTCCTACCTGCCGGACCTGATCGTCTGCGCGGGCTTCATGCGGATCCTGGGTGCCCCGGTGCTGGAGCGGTTCGGCGGGCGGATCGTCAACACCCATCCGGCGCTGCTGCCGAGCTTCCCCGGCGCCCATGCGGTCAGGGACGCGCTGGCCTACGGCGTGAAGGTCACCGGCACGACAGTGCACCTCGTCGACGAGGGCGTCGACACCGGACCGGTCCTCGCGCAGGAAGCTGTCGCAGTCTTGCCCGGTGACACCGAGGACACCCTGCACGCACGCATCAAGGACGTCGAGCACCGGCTCTACGTCCAGACCATCGGGCAGCTCGCCCGCTCCCTGGAGAGGTCGTCATGACCCAGATCGCCGTCCGGCGCGCCCTTGTCAGTGTCTACGACAAGACCGGCCTGGAGGAGCTCGGGCGTGGCCTGGCGAAAGCGGGGGTCGAGGTGGTGTCGACCGGCTCGACGGCCGCCCGGCTGCGCGACGCCGGTGTCGAGGTCACTGCCGTCGACGTCCTGACCGGTTTTCCTGAATGCCTTGACGGCCGGGTCAAGACGCTGCACCCGAAGGTGCACGCCGGGATCCTGGCCGACCGCCGGCTGCCCGAGCACGTGCGGCAGTTGACCGAGCTCGACATCGAGCCGTTCGACCTCGTGGTGGTCAACCTCTACCCGTTCAGCGAGACGGTCGCCTCCGGGGCGGCGCCGGACGAGTGCGTCGAGCAGATCGACATCGGCGGCCCGACGATGGTCCGCGCCGCCGCCAAAAACCACCCGTCGGTCGCCGTCGTGGTCGACCCGTCGGCCTACGCCGAGGTCCTCGAGGCGGTCGAGGCGGGCGGCTTCACGTTCGAGCAGCGGCGCGCGCTCGCCTCGCTGGCCTTCCAGCACACGGCGGCGTACGACGTGGCGGTCGCCTCCTGGTTCGCCGCCGCCTACGACGGCAGCGACGCCGTCGAGGGGTTCCCGGCGTTCGTCGGCGCCACCTTCTCGCGGTCGGCCGTACTCCGCTACGGCGAGAACCCGCACCAGCGGGCCGCGCTCTACGTCAGCCCGGATGCCGGCGACAGCCTCGCCACCGCCACCCAGCTGCACGGCAAGGCGATGAGCTACAACAACTACGTCGACACCGATGCGGCGCTCCGGGCCGCGAACGACTTCCGGGAGACGACGGTGGCGATCATCAAGCACGCCAACCCGTGCGGCATCGCAACCGGGGCCGATGTGGCCGAAGCGCACCGCAAAGCGCACGCCTGCGACCCGGTGTCGGCCTTCGGCGGGGTCATTGCGACCAACGCCCCGGTGTCGCTGGCGATGGCCGAGCAGGTGGCTGAAGTGTTCACCGAGGTCATCGTCGCCCCGGCGTACGACGAGGGAGCGCTCGAGGTGCTCGCCCGCAAACCCTCGATCCGGGTGCTGCAGACGACCGGACGCCCCGGCGGGCTGGACCTGCGCCAGGTCTGCGGTGGGATCCTGCTCCAGGAGACCGACTGGATCGCCGCGCCAGGCGACGACCCGAGCGCGTGGACGTTGCAGGCCGGCCCGGCGGCGTCCGCCGCGGTGCTGGCCGACCTCGAGTTTGCCTGGCGGGCTGTCCGCGCCGCAAAGAGCAACGCGATCCTGCTGGCGCACGACGGGGCGACCGTCGGTGTCGGCATGGGCCAGGTCAACCGGGTCGACGCGGCCCGGCTCGCGGTGGCCCGCGCCGGCGACCGGGCCGGTGGTGCGGCGGCGGCCTCCGATGCGTTCTTCCCGTTCGCTGACGGCCTGCAGGTGCTGTTGGACGCGGGCGTGCGTGCGATCGTCGAGCCGGGCGGCTCGGTCCGGGACGCGGAGGTGATCGCTGCGGCCGAGGCGGCCGGCGCAACCGTCTACTTCACCGGTACGCGGCACTTCGCCCACTGACCTGGCTGGGTCAGGGCAGCCGGCGGGCCCAGACGGCCCACAGCGGGTCGTGCCGCCAGGTTGCCGTCAGGCGCTGCTGCACGACCGGTTCGTCGTACGCCCCGGCGAGCCGGTGATAGGTCGCGACGACCTGCGGCCGGACGTCCTCCTCGACCGCCAGCCAGCCGCGGACGGCCTTGGTCGGGAACATCCGGTTGGAGAAGGTGCAGACGCTGAGCCCGCCGGGCCGCAGGACGCGGGCGACCTCGGCGAGCACCTCCACGGGATGCACCAGGTAGTCGATGCTCACGCAGTTGACGACGGCGTCGAAACAGCTGTCGGGGAACGGCAGGGCCGGCTCGGCATTGAGGTCGAACACGACCCGCCGATCAGCCATCGGGTTGGCATCGAGCTCGAAGGCGTTGAGCCCGAGCACGGTCAGCGATGCCGGCCGGGTGGCGAAGTGGCTGACCCACGACGACATCATGTCGAGCACGTCGCCGGTGAGGCCCAGCTCGTCGTAGAGCTGCGACACAGCTGCGATGGCCCGGTCATCGATGTGGGTGACCAGTCGCGGCTGGTCGTAGAACTCGGTGTCCGGCGAGGGATCGGCCCGCTCGAAGAACCCGTCAGGGAAGGCGTCCGGGGCTGCAGCGCTCACCAGGGCAGGGTAGGTCGACCCGACCGTCCTGGCAGACTCAGCGGCATGACCGCCCGACTGCTGCCCGGCGCGCCGGTGGCCGATGCTGTCTTCGCCGACCTTGTCCCCCGGATCGGTGCGTTGATCCAGGCGGAGCACCGGCCGGGCCTTGGGACGGTCCTGGTCGGTGACGACTCGGCAAGTGCCGGTTACATCAGGATGAAGCAGGGGACGGCCCGCTCGCTGGGCCTGACCTCGCCGCATCGGCACCTGCCGGCCGATGCCACCCAGAGTCAGCTGGTCGGGGCAATCCGGGAGCTGAACGACGACCGGTCGGTCGACGCCATGCTGGTGCAGCATCCGGTGCCGCCGGGGCTCGACTACGAGGCCGCGCTGCTCGAGATGGACCCGGATAAGGACGTCGACGGACTGCACCCGGTCAACCTGGGCCGGCTCGCCCTCGGGATGCCCGGGCCCGTGCCGTGTACCCCGGCCGGAATCGAGGCGCTGCTCGCTTTTCACGGCATCGACGTCGCGGGTCGCGAGGTCTGCATCCTCGGTCGCGGGACGACCCTCGGTCGGCCGCTGGCGATGCTGCTGACCCAGAAGCGGCCGACGGCCAATGCGGCGGTCACCGTCGTACACACCGGGGTACCGAACTGGCCTGACTACACCCGCCGGGCCGAGATTGTCATCGCCGCCGCCGGGGTCCCGGGCATCCTGCAGCCTGAGCACATCACGGCGGGCGCGACGGTGGTCGGCGGTGGCGTCCGGTATGCGGGCAAGCGGCTGCTGCCCGATGTCGACGAGACCTGTAATGAGGTGGCCGGGGCGATCACGCCGCGGGTCGGCGGGGTCGGACCGACGACGGTCGCGATGCTGTTCCGCAACTGCGTCGAGGCAGCGGAACGGGCCGCCCTGCGCTAACCGGCCCGACGTTCGTCGGCAGGGACAGGAGCCGGCAACGGTCGCACGACACCGGCACTGATGATCTCGTTGGCCAGCCGGGCCCGGCGGTTGACCCCCTCGGCGATCCGGAACTTCTGGTAGAGCCGCAGCAGATGCTGCTTCACGGCGGCCTCGGTCACGACCAACTCACCGGCGATCTCGCGGGCAGTCGACGGTGCGACGAACGCGTCCTGTTGCAGCGCCGGTCGGCACAGCGCGGTGAGCACCTCGACCTCGCGCCGGGTGAGGTCCGGGGTGGTGATCCGGCGGATCTCGATGGTCTGCTCGGCTTCGCTGGGGGCGCCGAGCCCGCCGAACCGGGTCCGCACCGTAGCGAAGGACAGGACATCGCCGTCAACCAGGACGCGGCGGCCGATCGGCCGCCCGTTCACCCGCGTGCCATTGACCGACAGTCCCAGATCGGAGACGTAGACATGCAGGCCGCGGACGGTAATTTCGGCGTGCAGTCTGGACACGCTCGGATCGGTGAGCCTGATGTCGACACCTTCGCCACGTCCCACCGTCGTCAGCTCACGGAGCAGCGGGAAGGTCTCGCCAGTTTCTTCCAGGCGAAGGTGCGGGGGCTCCACGGTGTTCGACCTCCATTGGCGTGGATGACCGAGGCGGCAGCCCATCGGCCACCCGGGCGGCGGGTGCGCCCTAGGCCTCCAGCTACCCCAGCGGCTGGCGATCACACGCCGCCGGCTCGTTAGGCTCGGCTCGTGAGAGCCCGGATCGCCCAACTGCCGACACTGGCCGTGCTCACCGTCGTGGCGGCCGGGCTGGTCGGTAGCGGGGTGCTGCACGCGTGGCGGGTGGGCTCGGTCGTCGTTGGGTTGGGCCTGCTACTCGGCGGGGCGCTGCGTCTGACGCTGCCGGCCCGGCAGGCCGGGCTGCTTGCCGTCCGCAGCCGGGCGGTCGATGCGACCGTGCTGCTGGTGCTCGGCTTCGCCTTGGTGCTGCTCGCCGACAGCATCCCCGCGGCCTGACCGCTCGACCGACCTCGTAGGCTCGCGCGACGTCGGCACCACCAGGACGTCGCCCTCGACCCAGCGGAGCGCCCCCCATGGCAACCACGAGCCCGGTCATCGTCACCGTCACCGGTGCCGCAGGGCAGATCGGCTATGCGTTGCTGTTCCGCATCGCCTCCGGCCAGTTATTGGGCCCGGAGGTGCCCGTGCGGCTGCGCCTGCTCGAGATTGCGCCGGCCCTGAAGGCCGCGGAGGGCACTGCGATGGAGCTCGACGACTGCGCGTTCCCGCTGCTCGCCGGAATCGACATCACCGACGACGCCACCACGGCCTTCGACGGCGCCAATGTCGCGCTGCT